>NZ_JBEXPK010000012.1:0-220237 GCF_040612015.1 Streptomyces sp. NPDC006476
CCGGCGGCGCCGAACTCGCCGCCCTCAAACACGAACTCAGCCAGGTCCGCGGCGTCGACGTCGAGGAACTCCCCGAAGCGGCGGACCTCACCGCACCCGTCGCGGCGGGTCCGGAAGGGAAGGCCTGACATGGCCGGCGCCCTGGACCGCATCCGGGTCGGCTCGGCCCCCGACTCCTGGGGTGTCTGGTTCCCGGACGACCCGCGACAGGTGCCCTGGGAACGCTTCCTGGACGAGGTCGCCGAGGCCGGCTACCCGTGGATCGAGCTGGGGCCGTACGGCTATCTGCCGACCGACCCGGCCCGGCTCACCGAGGAGATCGCCAAGCGGGACCTGAAGGTGTCGGCCGGCACCGTCTTCACCGGCCTGCACCGCGGCCCCTCCGTCTGGGACGCCACCTGGGAGCACGTCAGCCATGTCGCCGCGCTCACCCAGGCGATGGGCGCCCGGCACCTGGTCGTCATCCCGTCCTTCTGGCGGGACGACAAGACCGCCGAGATCCTCGAACCGCCGGAGCTGACCGGCGAGCAGTGGGCGTACCTGACCAAGGGCATGGAGCGGCTCGGGTACGAGGTGAAGGAGGCCTACGGTCTCGACATCGTCGTACACCCGCACGCCGACACCCACGTCGACACCGAGGACCACGTCGAGCGCTTCCTCGACTCGACCGACTCCGAGCTGGTCAACCTCTGCCTGGACACCGGGCACTACGCCTACTGCGGCGGCGACAGCGTCAAGCTGATCGAGACCTACGGCGAGCGGATCGGCTATCTGCACCTCAAGCAGGTCGACCCGGAGATCCTCGCCGGGGTACAGGCCGAGGGCACCCCGTTCGGGCCCGCCGTGGCGCGCGGTGTGATGTGCGAACCGCCCTCCGGCGTACCGGAGTTGGGGCCGGTGCTGGAGGCGGCGCAGAAGCTCGGCGTGGAGCTGTTCGCCATCGTCGAGCAGGACATGTATCCGTGCGAGCCGGACAAGCCACTGCCCATCGCGGTGCGCACCCGCACGTTCCTGAGGTCCTGCGGCGCCTGACCACCCGGAGGGACGACCATGGCCCGGCACGAAACGCTGCGCGTCGCCGTCATCGGCACCGGGAAGATGGGCGCCGACCATGTCCGCCGTATCCAGGAGGTCACCAGCGGGGCCCGGGTGAGTGCGGTCGCGGACGTCGACGCGGAACGCGCCAAGGCCGTCGCCGCCCGCGTCGACGGCTGCACCGCCCACACCGACCCGGCCGCGGCGATGGCGGCGGCCGACGTCGACGCCGTGCTCATCGCCTCCCCGGGACCCGCCCACGAGGCGGCCCTGCTCGCGGCGCTCGAGCGCGATCTGCCCGTGCTGTGCGAGAAGCCCCTCACCCCGGACACGGCCTCCGCCCTGCGCGTCATGGAGGCCGAGCAGCGCCTCGGCCACCGCCGGGTCCAGGTCGGCTTCATGCGGCGCTACGACGCCGAGTACCAGCGGCTCAAGGCCCTTCTGGAGACGGGGCAGTTGGGCCGGCCGCTGATGCTGCACAACCGGCACCGCAACGTCGCCAGCCCGCCCGGCTGGACCAGCGAGATGCTGATCAACGACTCCGTGGTGCACGAGATGGACGTGACCCGCTGGCTCCTGGACCAGGAGATCACCTCGGTCACGGTGCTGCGACCCACCCCCTCCGCGAACGCCCCGGACGCGGTGCAGGACCCGCAGTTCGTGGTGTTCGAGACCGACGGCGGCGCCGTCGTCGACGTCGAGATCTTCGTCAACTGCGGCTTCGGTTACCAGGTCCAGGCCGAGATGGTCTGCGAACGCGGCACCGCCCGCGTCGGCGACGGTCACGCCCTGGTCACCAACATGGCCGGCCGCTGGGGCGGCACCATCGCCCAGGACTTCGTCGAACGCTTCGCCGACGCCTACGACCGCGAGGTCCAGGCCTGGGTCGACGCCACCCGCCGCGGAGAGGTCACCGGTCCCGGCGTGTGGGACGGCTACGCCGTCGCGGCCGTGTGCGAGGCGGGCGTACGGTCCCTGGAGGACGGCGGCCGGGTGCCCGTGGAACTGGTGGAACGGCCGCCGCTGTACCGGGTCAGCCGAGCGCTCGGGTGAACACGACCCGCGGCTGACCGGGCCCGTTGTACTCCTCCTCGACGCGCACGCCGAAACCCAGGCTGCGGTGGAAGGCGATCGAGCCCTCGTTGCCCACCGACGTGATCGCCTTCAGCCGCACCGCGCCCTGTCGCCCCGCGGCCTCGGCGAACGCGTCGTACAACGCGCGCCCCAGCCCCGTCCCCCGGGCGTCGTCCCGCGTGGCGACCAGATGCACGTACCCCGTGCCGCTGGGCGTGACGAAGCCGATCAGATAGCCGAGGACGCCCTCGTCCGAGCGGGCCACCAGACAGGTCTCCCCGAACTCGTGCACCAGCGGCAGCAGATGGAGCGCCCGCAGGTCACGCCCGCCCCAGTAGCGGGCGTGATCCGCCAGCACCTCCTGGATGTCGGTGATCCGGGCGGGCGTGATGACGGCACCCATCTCAGCCGCCGATCACGGTGCGCGGCCGCGGCTCGAACCCCGCCGCCCGGTAGCAGGCGTCGATCAGCGTCATCGTCGCCACCGCGTCCTGCGGACCCAACGGCAGCGGGGCACCACCGCGCACCCGCGCCGCGAACGCCTCCAGCTGGTACGTGTACGAGGACCGGGTGCCCAGCCGCTCCGTCCGCTCGCCCCGCGCCGTACGGACCACGACCCGGTCGTCCAGCTGCGGCAGCACGAAGTTCGGGGCGCTCACCTCGCCCTCGGTGCCGATGATCCGGCAGCTCATCTCCAGCTCGTCGAACGCCATGTGACAGCGGGCCGAGCTGGTCGCCCCGTTCGGGAACTCCAGCTCGGCGTCCAGCCACTCGTCGACGCCCGGCGCCCCCGCCCGTTCGCCGCCCCGCGCGGAGACCAGGCGCGGGGCGCCGCCCGCCCAGGGGGCCAGCATCCGCACGGCGTGCAGGCTGTAGCAGCCCAGGTCCATCACGGCGCCGCCCGCGAGGGCGAGGGACCAGCGGGGGTCGGTGTCCGGGGGAGCGGGGATCGCGACCAGCGTCTCCACCCGGCGCAGCTCGCCGATCTCGCCGCTCTCCACGATCTCGTGCAGGCGCCGGGTGACGGGGTGGAAGAGGTAGTGGAAGGCCTCCATGAACACCGTGCCGGCCTTCGCCGCCGCCTCCCGCACCGCGGTGGCCTCCTCGGCGTTGCTCGCCGACGGCTTCTCGCTCAGGACGTGCTTGCCGGCCGCGAGGGCGGCGAGGTTCCACGGGCCGTGCAGGCCGTTGGCGAGCGGGTTGTAGACGACCTCGACCTCGGGGTCCGCGAGCAGGTCGGCGTAGGAGTCCACGACCCGCTCCACGCCGTGCTCGGCGGCGAAGGCCTCGGCGCGGGACCGGTCGCGGGCGGCCACCGCGACGAGGCGGTGCCCGGCGGCGCGGGCCGGGTCGATCAGGGCGCGCTCGGTGATCCGCGCGGCGCCCAGGACGCCGATGCGCAGGGGTTCCGCGACCGCTTCGCTCATGACGGGTGTGCCTCCTTGATCGGTTGCTGCGGGTTCAGTGTGCCGGTGGGAAGTGCCGGCGGGCGAGGTCCTGGGCGTGGGCCACGGTGGACTCGATCAGCTCGAAGGCGGGCAGACCGCCGACGTGGTACGTGTTCGCCCGGCCCTGCAGCGCCTCCAGCCGGTCCAGGGCTCCGTCGGCGAGGTCGGCGCCGGCGAAGTGCGGCATGAACGCCCACGCGCGCCGCAGATGCACCTGCTCCAGCCGCCCGCCGAGGGCGGCGACGTCCTCGCGCAGCAGCGCGGAGACGTCCTCGGGACGGCCGTAGGAGTAGAAGGTCCGCACATCGCTGCCCGGGTAGCGGTGGTGGTACGAGACGCAGTGCCCCGTCGCCTCGCGGCTCGCGGTGTGCCGGCCGAGGAAGTAGAAGGCGTCCTCGGGCAGGCCCGGGGCGGAGGCGAGGGTGGTGTGGTAGGCGTTGAAGCGGACGCGTCCGGCGAGGTCGCGCTCCTCCTCGGTGGCGTCCAGGACCGGCAGGATCCGGTCCAGCGGGACGGCCAGCACCAGCGCGTCCGCCGACACCGGCCCGGAGTCGGTGTGCACCCGTACCCCCTCGGCGTGCCGCTCGACCGACAGCACGCGCGCCCCGCACCGCACGTCCTTCAGCTCGTCGGCGACCCGGCGCCACAGCGCGCCGAACCCGCCCACGACGGTGAACGCACCTGCGTGGCCCAGGAGTTGGGGCCTGGGGGACAACAGGCCGGTCATCTCGGCGTACTTGACGAAGTACAGCGCCGGCACGGCGTCGTCGAGATAGCCGTACCCGGCGGCCGTGTACCCGGTGCCGAACGACTCGGCCATCGACTCCAGTCCGTGCTCGGCCAGCCATGCGCCGACCGGGGCGGCCAGGGCCCGGGCGGAGTGGGCGAGCCCGGGTTCGGCGATGTGCGGGAACTCCCGTGCGCGCAGGGCACGGTAGCGCGGGAGGGCGTCGTCGCGCAGGAACGCCATGGCCTGCCGGGCGGCCTCGCGGCCCTCGGCGTCGAGGACGCGGTAGCGGCTGGTGCGCTCGGTCTCGACGTCCAGCTCGGCCACCAGCTCCGCGGTCCGCTCGTACATGGGGGTGCAGATGTGGCCGCCGAGGTCGTAGGCGTGCCCGTCGACGTCGACGCTGCGGCACTTGCCGGCCACGGTGTCCTGTTCCTCCAGCACGGTCACGCGGTGCCCGGCGCGCTCCAGTTCCCGGGCGATCGCGAGGCCGCTCGGTCCGGCGCCGACGACCACCGCGCTGCGGTGCCGGGCGGTGCCTTCGTACGGCGGGGACATCGGCTTCTGGCCGGCGTTCATGGTCGTCGCTCCTCGGTAGGCGGGACGTGATCCATCCCTTGCTCATACGTGGAGAGACGTGATGGTGTTCCGGGTGCCTGACGCCGGTCGGCACCCGGAACGGCGAAGCCGGGCCGGTGCCCGTCAGCCGGCGCGGACCTCGGCGATCGTCACCGGGCGGTGCTCGTGCAGGGACAGCGTGCAGGCGTCGGCGATCCAGCCGGCCTCCAGGGCGTCCGCGATCGTGCACGGCGAGGAGATCCTCCCGGCCACGACCTCGGTGAACGCGGTGAGTTCGGCGCGGTAGGCCTCGGTGAAGCGGTCCATGAAGAAGTCGTGCGGGGTGCCCGCCGGGAAGGTCACGCCGGGCTCGACCGAGCGCAGCGGGAGCTTGTCCTCCAGGCCCACCGCGATGGAGTCCTTGAAGCCGTGGATCTCCATGCGGACGTCGTAACCCCGGGCGTTGTGGCGGGAGTTGGACACCACGCAGATGGTGCCGTCGTCGAGGGTGAGAATCGCGCCGGTGGTGTCGGCGTCGCCCGCCTCCTTGATGTACTCGGCACCCCGGTTGCCGCCGACGGCGTACACCTCGACGACCTCGCGGCCGGTCACCCAGCGGATGATGTCGAAGTCGTGCACGCTGCAGTCGCGGAAGATGCCGCCGGAGGCGGCGATGTAGGCGGCCGGCGGCGGCGCCGGGTCCAGGGTGGTCGAGCGCACGGTGTGCAGGGTGCCCAGCTCACCGCTGCGCACGGCCGCGCGGGCGGCGACGAAACCGGCGTCGAAGCGGCGGTTGTAGCCGATCTGGATCGGCACGTCCGTGCCCTCGACCGCCTTGAGCACCCGCACGCCCTCGGCCATCGTCCTGGCCACCGGCTTCTCGCAGAAAACGGGGATGCCGGCCTCGACGCCGGCCAGGATCAGCCCGGGGTGGGCGTCCGTCGCGGCCGCGACCACGATGCCGTCGACACCAGCGGCCAGCAGGGCCTCCGGCGAGTCCACGACCTCGCCGCCGAACCGCTCCGCGGCGGACTTGGCGGCGTCCGCGAACGGGTCGCTGAGGACGAGCGACTCGACCACGTCGAGCCCGGAGAGGGTCTCGGCGTGGAAGGCGCCGATACGGCCGAGGCCGAGAATGCCGATACGCATGACGGTTGCAGCTCCTTGAACGGTTCTTGCGAGCGGAGGGGAGGTCGGTGAGCGGTTGTCGTGGGCGGAGAGGGGGGTCAGTCGAGGCCGCCGAGGACGTTCTGGTCCCAGTCGATCACCGATCCGGTCACCACGCCCGAGCGGTCCGACAGCAGGAAGACCACGAAGTCGGCGATCTCGTCGGGCTGGCCCAGCTTGCCCATCGGCAGCCTGGCCGCGGCCTGCTCGCGCCAGTCGTCGCCGGCGCCGTGGAAGGCCTTCTGCGTGGCGTCCTCGCCCTCGGTCGCCGTCCAGCCGATGTTCAGGCCGTTGATGCGCACCCGGTCGAAGCGGTGGGCGTGGGCGGCGTTGCGGGTCAGGCCGATCAGACCGGCCTTGGCGGCGACGTACGGGGCGAGGAAGGGCTGCCCGCCGTGCGCCGAGGAGGTGATGATGTTGACGACCGTGCCGGGCGCCTTGCGGGCGACCATGTCCGCGACGGCGGCCTGCATGGCGAAGAACGGCGCCTTCAGGTTGATCGCGATGTGCTGGTCGAACAACTCCGGCGTGGTGTCGAGGAGCGTGCCCCGGGAGGTGAGTCCCGCGGAGTTGACCAGGCAGTCGATCCGCCCGTACGCGGCGACCACGTCCTCCACGGCGGCCTTGGCCTGCCCGGCGTCCGCGAGGTCGGCGCGCACGAACATCGCCTTGCCGCCGGCGCCCGTCAGCTCGGCGACCAGCGCCTCGCCGGGCTCCGGCCGCCGGCCGGTGACGGCCACCACCGCCCCCTCGCGCACGGCGGCCCGCGCGATGGCGGCGCCCACGCCCTGGCTGCCGCCGTTGACGAGGACGACCTTGTCGTCGAGAAGTCCCATGAGTGTCCGGTGTCCTTTCAGCTCGTGCGCCGCTCGGCGCCGGCCCGGAGCGCGTCCCGCAGGGTCCGCGGGGTCCAGCCCAGGCTCAGCGCCTGGCGTACGACGTCCGCCTGCGAGGGCGGGGCGAGGCCGTCTACCGGCGGGTCGCTGTCGAGGTTGGTGGGGAAGGGGTAGCCCTCGGCGCTCGCGGCGATCACGTTCTCCAGCCAGGCCGTGTCGGCGCCGTCCGCCTTGCGCCGCAGCAGCACCGGGTAGACGGCGTTGGTCACCGCCTCCCGGTCCACGGTCTCCATCGCGCGTCCGAAGGCCGAGGACACCTGGAGCAGGTTGGCCATGCGCCGTACGTCCGTGGTGCGGTTGGTGCCGGCGGCGTGGAACAGCGCCGGGTTGAAGAAGGCGGCGTCGCCCTTGGCGAGCGGGAGCTGGACGTGGTGCTCCTTGAAGTACGCCTGGAACTCCGGCCGCCGCCAGGCCAGGTAGCCCGGCTCGTACGTCTGCGAGAAGGGCAGGTACAGCGTCGGCCCCGACTCGACCGGCATGTCGCGGTGCGCGACCGCGCCCTGCAGGGTGAGCACGGGGGAGAGGCGGTGCACCTGCGCCGGATACGCCGCGGCGGCCTCGTCGGAGAGGAAGCCGAGGTGGTAGTCGCGGTGCGCGGTCTGCGCGAGACCGCCCGGGTTGACCACGTTGACCTGCGAGGTCACCTGATAGCCGGGGCCCAGCCAGGCCTCCGAGACCAGGGCGAGCACGGGGTTGGCGTAGTAGTCGGCGAACGCCGCCGGGTCGTAGAGGGCCGCCTTCTCCAGCGCGTTCCACACCCGCTCGTTCGCGCCGGGCTTGGCGAAGTGGTCGCCGGCCGTCGCGCCCGCCGCGTACTGCTCGCGGATCAGCGCGTCGAACACCTCGGTGAGCCGGTCGACCACCGCCCCGTCGGGGAACGCCCCCCGGAACACCACGACGCCGGGGCCGTCGGTGAGCGCCCTGACCAGCTCCTCCTGGATGTCCCGGCGGTCCCGGGCCGCACCGAGGCGCCCGGCGTCGTACAGCAGGACGTTCCGCTCCACCCCGGAGGCGTGCGGATAGTCCGCGGGATCGGCCGTCCGCTCGACCAGCGCGCGGAAGGAGTCGAGGTCGCAGTCCTGCTCGGACAGCCAGGCACGGCGGTGTACGGCGGTGAAGGACATCTGCGTCCTCTCGGTGACAGGGGCGACTCAGCGCTGCCATTCTTGTCAGCACAAACCCGTCGAACAACCTGCAGGCTGCCATCAAAAACCCCTCAAGGAGACCCGAGGAGTCACCGCATGGGCCATCCCTTCCCGATCCGGGAGATCGCACGTCAGGCGGGCCTGAGCGAGGCGACGGTGGACCGGGTCCTCAACGCCCGGGGCGGGGTGCGCGAGTCCACCGTGCGGGAGGTCCGGCAGGCCATCGCCGACCTGGACCGCCAGCGCACCCAGGTCAGGCTGCTCGGCCGCACCTTCATGATCGACATAGTGATGCAGACCCCGGAGCGGTTCTCCACCGCCGTGCGCGCCGCCCTGGAGGCCGAACTGCCCTCGCTGCACCCGGCGGTCGTGCGCTCCCGCTTCCACTTCCGCGAGACCGGCCCGGTGGCGGAGCTGACGCGGATCCTGGACCGGATCGCCCGGCGCGGCTCGCAGGGCGTGATCCTCAAGGCACCGGACGTCCCCGAGATCACCGCCGCCGTCGCCCGCCTCGCCGAGGCCGGCATCCCCGTCGTCACGCTCGTCACCGACCTGCCCGCGACCGCCCGCCTCGGCTATGTCGGCATCGACAACCGGGCGGCCGGCGCGACCGCCGCGTACCTGATGGGCCAGTGGCTCGGCGACCGGCCCGGCAACGTCCTCACCAGCCTCAGCAGCGGCTTCTTCCGCAACGAGGAGGAGCGCGAGATGGGCTTCCGCAGCGTGATGCGCGCCCGTCACCCCGAGCGCGCGCTGGTCGAGATCGCCGAGGGCCAGGGCCTGGACGCCACCCAGTACGACCTCGTACGGGCCGCCCTGGAACGCGACCCGGACATCCGGGCCGTCTACTCCATCGGCGGCGGCAACATCGCCACCCTGCGCGCCTTCGAGGACCTGGGCCGCGAGTGCGCCGTCTTCGTCGCACACGACCTCGACCACGACAACACCCGCCTGCTGCGCGAGCACCGCCTCTCCGCCGTCCTCCACCACGACCTGCGCCAGGACATGCGCGAGGCCTGCCACATCGTCATGCGCGCCCATGACGCCCTGCCGCCCGCCGGACCCACCCTGCCGTCCGCGATCCAGGTGGTCACCCCGTACAACATGCCCCCGCAGGCGACGAGTTGAGGCCGCGCGTGACCGCAGCGACCGAAGAGGTGGAGATCGAGGGAGTCCGGCTGCTCGCCACCCTGACGCCGGGCGGCGAGATCGGACTGCTCGCCCTGCACGGCAGCAACGAGGGCGGTACGGCCGAGCTCGCGCGGTCGGTCGCGGGCCGCTGCGGCGCCACCAGCCTGGTCTTCACCCAGCCCGGCACGCGCCGGCCGGTGCACATCCCCTCCCCGCGCATGGCGGTGGAGCACTGCGCGCTCCTCAGGAGCTTCCTGGACCACGTCTCGGTCACGGTCTCCCTGCACGGCCACAGGCGCCCGGCGACGCCCCGCTCGGTCTTCCTCGGCGGCGGCAACCGGCCCGCGGCGCGGCTGCTCGCCTCCGGGCTGAGCGCCCTGCGACCGGAGTTCGACCCGGTCACCGACCTCGACGAGATCCCGCGCTCGCTGCGCGGGCTGCACGCCCGCAATCCGGTGAACCTGACCCGCCGGGGCGGCGTCCAGGTCGAACTCCCGCTCTCCGCCCGGACCGTGCGCTCCGGCGGCTGGGACCCGGCGGTCCCCGACACGCCTCCGCATCACGTCGTGGACGCCCTTGTCAAGGGCGTACGGATGCTCACAGAGTGATGGCGTACGCCTTGCGCAACGTCTCGTGCACGGTCCACCTCGTCCGGTCGCCCGCGCGCAGGACGGCCATGTCCCCGGGCCCCACCGTCAGCGTCGGCCCGTCCTCGACCTCGATGGTCGCCGAGCCGCTGACCACCACGAACAGTTCGTCCGCCTCGGTGTCGGTGACCACGCCGGGGGTGATCTGCCAGATCCCGCGGAGCTGCCGGCCGTCCGCCGACTCCCAGACGACCTTCCCGGTCACCTCCGGCGTTCCGGACACGATCTGCTCCGGGTCGAAGGGCTCGGGTTCGAGCTCGGCGTCCGGGACGTTCACGACGAAACTGTGGGTCATGCGGCGACCCTAGCGAGCCCCGGGGACGTCGGGCCGTGGACAGTGTGTGCGGTATCCGCCCAGGTGAAAGGACACATCGTCGCGACTGGCGAGCCGCACGGCACCGGGTGATCGTGGAGGGCATGGCGCAGAGCACGGCGGCCGCCTCCGGGCCGCACCGGCACGACACCCGCGAGACCGTCCTGTTCGGCGGCGTCTACGGCTCCGTCCTGGCCTGCTCCATGGTCGCGGCCCTCTCCCAGTACGGCCACAGCTCCCGCGCCAGCCGCCGCTACGACGCCCTGTGGCTGCTGGTGACCGCGCTGGCCTCCGCCCTCGCGCACGGCTACGCCCACTACATCGCCGAACGCGAACCGCACCGCCGCTGGGACGCCGTGCGCACCCTCGCCGAGGAATGGCCGCTGGTCACGGCCGTCCTCCCGACGGTGCTGCTGCTCGCGGGCGCCGGCTGGGGCTGGTGGCCGCCGAAGGGCGTCGAGTACGCGGCGTTCGTGCTGAACATCGTGCTGCTGTTCACCCTCGGCCTGGTCACCGCCCGCTGGTCGCGCCGCTCCTGGCCGGTGTCGGCCCTCACCGGCGTGGGGGACGCCTTGCTGGGCGTGGTCGTCGTGGTCGCCAATGCCGTCATCAAGTGACCCACTTCACTGTAAGGTCCTCCCCCGTGGGGACGGACATCGACGGCGCCATCGAGAGCAGATCGGCAGACGGACGCTGGCAGATCGAGGCCGATCTGCTGGACCTCAGGCCTCCGCGGGACTACGACGCCTGGGAGTGCCTGTTCGGCGTGCGCGGAACGGGCGACGTGGAGCGCCCCCTCTTCGCCGAGCGCGGGATCCCGGACGACCTCTCGGAGGAGGTGCGGGAGGCGGCGGTCGGCGACTACCAGTACAGCCACACCTACGCCACCTGGGCCGAGGTCCGCGCCGTGGACTGGGACGCGCCGCTCGCCGCCCGGCCCGCCTGGAACCGGGCACTCAGACGCGGCCCGGAGGGCGACGAGGTGGTACGGGTGACTCCCGGCCTGCGCGAGGCGGCGGCCAGGACCTTCGGCGGGGGAGACCTGTTGCTCGCCCCCGCCGAGTGGCCGCCCGGTGGCCAGGTGAGGCTGAACGACGCGGTGTACCGGCCGGTCCTGCTCACGGCCCGGATGCTCGCGCCGCCGAACGAGGGATGCTGGTCCCAGGTGTGGAGCGCCATGCGGGGCCTCGCGGCCGAGTGCGGCGACGAGCAGGTACGGCTGGTCGTCTGGTTCGGCTGACCGGGGCACCCGCGACCGGGTCCGCCGGGACGCCATGTAGGGCGTCAAGCTGAGCGTCGTCCAGGACTTCACCCGGACGGACGATCCTTGTGCGGTGCGGGAGTTCGGCGTGACGCGTTTCTCCCTCGCCGAACTCGGCCTGACGGAAGCCGACTTGCCCTCGGCCGCCGACATCTGACAAGCCGGAGGGCCGCCGTCCCGGTGAGCGGAACGGCGGCCGTGGGCGCGGAGATTGACGTGAGGTCAGGCCTTGGTGGTCGCGGCCTCGGTCTGCTCGTCCGCCTCGGCCGCCGTCGGCGCCGCCGGCTGCCGGCGGGGGATGAGGGCGGCGACGAGGAAGGCGAGCAGGGCGGCGCCGGCGCCGATGGCCATGACGACCTTGAAGCCGTTCTCCGAGGGAAGGGCGTGCCCGCCGAAGTCGGTGGTCATCTGGGCCAGGATCACGCCGGCGAGGGCGCTGGCGAAGCTGGTTCCCAGCGAACGCATCAGCGTGTTCAGGCTGTTGGCGGCACCGGTCTGCGACGGGTCCACCGCGCCCATGATCAGGGCGGGCAGCGCGCCGTAGGTGAAGCCGACGCCGGCGCCGATGACGCAGGAGACCAGGATGAGGTGCCAGACCTCGCTCATCAGGACGATGTTCAGGCCGTAACCGGCGGCCACGATCAGCGCGCCGATCATCAGGGTGACCTTGGGGCCCTTGGCCCTGGTGACGGCCGCGGATACGGCGGACATGGCCATCATGACCAGGCCCTGCGGGGCGAGCACCAGGCCGACCGTCAGCATGGACCTGCCGAGCCCGTAGCCCGTCCGGGTGGGCAGCTGCAGCAGCTGCGGCAGCACCAGGGACATCGCGAACATCGAGAAGCCGAGGGCGACGGAGGCCAGGTTCGTGAAGAGCACCTGGGGCTTGGCGGTGGTCCGCAGGTCGACCAGCGGGTGGGTGGCCCTGAGCTCGTAGAAGCCCCAGCCGACCAGGATCACCACGGCCGCGGCGCCCAGACCCAGCGTGATGCCGGAGGCCCAGCGCCAGTCACCGCCCTTGGACACGGCCAGCAGCAGCGAGACCAGACCGGCGGACAGTCCCAGCGAGCCGACCAGATCGAAGCGGCCCCCGGTACGCACCGTGGACTCGGGCACGATCAGCAGCACCAGCACGAGGGCGACGGCACCCAGCGCGGACGAGGCCCAGAACAGGATGTGCCAGTCCCACCTGTCGGCGATGAACGCGGCTGTCGGCAGCCCCAGCGCGCCACCGACACCGAGCGAGGCGCTCATCAGCGCGGTGGAACCCGCCAGCCGGTCGGCCGGCAGCGCGTCCCGCATGATGCTGATGCCCAGCGGAACCACGGCCGCGGCGAGGCCCTGCAGGGTACGGCCGACGATCATCGGGACCAGCGAGTCGGCGAGGGCGCAGACCACGGAGCCGGAGACCAGCAGCAGGATGCTGACCACCAGCATGCGCCGCTTGCCGATCATGTCGCCGAGCCGCCCCACGACCGGGGTGGCCACGGCGGCGGCCAGCAGGGTGGCGGTGACGGCCCAGGCGGTGTTGGACGCCGAGGCGTGCAGCAGGGTGGGCAGCTCGGGAACGATCGGGATGACCAGGGTCTGCATCAGCGAGACGACGATGCCGGCCAGAGCCAGGACCGCCACCACGACGTTCGGCTTCGGCGGGGCGGATGTCCCCGCGTCGGCGGTTCGGGTCAGGGCGTCGGACATGGCAGGGCCTCCGGACGAGGTTATTGCTTGATTTACGCAAGCATAGAAGGATTGATTGAGTCAAGCAAGCGAATGGACGGCCCCGTGGACGACATCCGCGCCAGCCGACAGCGGCCACGGCTCACCCTCCGTCGTGACCGTGACGGAGAGCCCGGCGTTCCCGAACGAGGCTGCAAGCCAGGGCAGTTGTGCGACACCGGGAGTCCCCGGACCGTCCGCGTCGTCGGCCCGGCGCAACAGGCCCGCGATGGACCGGAGTTCGCGTATGGCCGACTCGCCGGTCCCGGACGGTTCGGCGGCGATCCGCGCGGCCTCCTCCGGCCGCCACGGCAACTGCCGTACGACGGCGTCCGACCGGAGCTTGGCCAGGCGGGCCCGAGCAGTTCGAGCGGCGGCGGCTCTCCCGTCGGCCCGCCGATCAGCGCCACGGCGACCAGCACCGCGATACCGCCGGCGGCAAAGCATTCCTCGTTCGACGCGCGCCGGTAGGTGTCACGCGTCGAACGTGACGACGACCTTCTCCGCCGCGCCCGGCGTCATCGCGAGCTCGAACGCCCGCTCCGCCTCCGCGAACGGCACCCGGTGACTGATCAGCTTCGCGAACCGCTCGTGATGCTCGACGATCTCCGGCGTCACCTCGAAGATCTCCGTCGGGTACCCCTGGGATGCGATGAGCGTCAGCTCGCTGCGCAGCATGCCGCCGAGATCGATGTCCGCCCCCTTCTTCTGCACGGCGACCATGACGAGCTTCGCTCCCCATTTGGCGGCGTCGACAGTGGCTTTGAAGACGGCGGCCACTCCGGCGGCGTCGATGTAGATGTCGGTGCCGGCCCGCGGCTGGCCCAGGGCGTTGGCGGCCTCGCCGTGCAGTTCGGTCAGGCGGGCGGTGACGTCCTCGGTGGCGGAGTCGATGACCGCGTCGGCGCCGACGGCGAGCGCGGTCTCCAGCCGTTCGGGGATGACGTCGGCGACGACCACGTGCTGGACGCCGCGCAGCTTGAGCCAGATGGTCGCGCCCAGGCCGATGGGCCCGGCGCCGAAGACGACGACCTTGTCGGCGGGCCGCGCCTCGGAGCGGTTGACGCAGTGCCGGGCGACGGCCATCGGCTCGTTCAGCGCGGCCACGTCGAAGGGCACGGTGTCCGGGAAGACGGCGACCGTCTTGCCCATCTCGGCGTCCTCCAGCAGCAGGTACTCGCTCATCGCGCCGTGCTCGCCACCGCAGCCGATGATCCCCGAGGGCACGCCCTGCGGGTTGACCACCACCCGGTCGCCGACCTTGAGATCGGTCACCTCGGCGCCGACCTCGACGATCTCACCGGCCGGCTCGTGCCCGAGCGGGATCGACCGCATCGAGCCGTCGGTGCCGGCCGGCATGCCACCGATGTGCAGGAAGAAGGTGTCGGTGCCGCAGATCCCGCAGGCACGGATTCTGACCAGCACGTCCTTGGGGCCCGGCACGGGACGTTCGACGTCCACCAGGTTGATGTGGTTCTGGGCGCCGGTCTTGACGGACTTCATCGTGGCCATGGGAAGGCTCGCTTTCTATGGGGTGCGCCGGAGGGGGTCGCCGAGCATCACTGGCTTACTTGACTTAGGCAAGCACCTTGCATTACTTAAGTCAAGCAACTAAAGCGGGACGTATACTTGCCCGCAATACGGCGTACAAAATTGTTGACAATTCTGTCTCACTAAATTTAGGTTCGACACGCACTCACTCAGGGAGGGCAGCGATGCCGAACAAAGCCCGTCCGAGCACCGGGGAGCAGGCCAAACAGCATGCGCTCGCGCAGCTGCGGCAGGCGATCGCGCACGGCGAGATGGCACCGGCACAGCGACTGGTGGAGAACGAGCTCGCCGAGCAGTTCGGTGTGACACGGGCCAGCATCCGCGCCGCACTCATCGATCTCGAGGCCCAGGGCCTCGTCGAGCGGATCCGTAACCGCGGCTCGCGGGTGCGGGTGGTGACCGTCGAGGAGGCGGTCGCCATCACCGAGTGCCGCATGGTCCTGGAAGGACTGTGCGCGGCCAAGGCCGCCGTCGTGGCCAGCGACGAGCAGCTCGCCGAGCTGACCGAGCTGGGCACGGCGATGACCAAGGCCGTGGCCGACGGTGAGCCGGTGACCTACTCCGAGCTCAACCAGGAACTGCACGCCAAGGTGCGCGAGTTCTCCGGCCAGCGCACCGCCGTCGACCTGCTGGAGCGGCTCAACGCCCAACTGGTGCGTCACCGTTTCCAGTTGGCGCTGCGGCCGGGCCGTCCGCAGCACTCCCTGAAGGAGCATCTGGCGATGATCGAGGCGATCAGGACCAGGGACCCGCAGGCGGCCGAGGCGGCCGTCCGCGCGCACCTCACCAGCGTGATCGAGGCGCTGCGCGACTGAACGTGCGACGGCGGGCGCACACCGGAAAAGGGGAGTTCGACCCATGACCCAGGCCAACGCGCCCGCCCGTCCACGTTCCACCCTCGTCGTCACCGCGCATGCCGGGGACTTCGTGTGGCGGGCGGGCGGCGCCATCGCTCTGGCCGCCGCCCGCGGCGAGAAGGTCACCATCGCCTGTCTGACCTTCGGCGAGCGCGGTGAGTCGGCCAAGGCGTGGCGCGAGGGCAGGAAGCTGGAGGAGATCAAGGCGATACGCCGCCAGGAGGCGGAGCAGGCGGCCGCCGTGCTCGGTGCCGAGGTCCGCTTCTTCGACGCCGGCGACTACCCGCTGATCGCCTCGGCCGAGCTGACCGACCGGCTCGTCGCCGTCTACCGCGAGGTCCAGCCCGACGTCGTGCTCACCCACCCGACCGAGGACCCCTACAACGGTGATCACCCGGCCGCCAACCGCATGGCCCTCGAGGCTCGCATCCTGGCGCAGGCCATCGGTTACCCGGCCGAGGGCGACATCATCGGCGCCCCGCCGGTCTTCTACTTCGAGCCGCACCAGCCCGAGATGAGCGGTTTCCGGCCGGAGGTCCTGCTCGACATCACCGAGGTGTGGGACACCAAGCGCCGGGCGATGGAGTGCCTGGGCGCCCAGCAGCACCTGTGGGACTACTACACCGACCTCGCCGTGCGCCGGGGCGTCCAGCTCAAGCGCAACGCCGGCCCGAACCTGGGCCTGGCGCACACCACCATGGCCGAGGCGTTCATGCGGCCGTTCCCGCAGATCGCGAAGGAGCTGGCATGAGCGGCGTGATCGTCACCAACCCCCCGAAGGCGGACGCGAAGGACGTCGAGGCGCTGGCCGGGTTCGGGGTGGCCACCGTCAGCGAGGCGATGGGCCGTACCGGCCTGCTGGGGCCGGACATCCGCCCCGTCCAGCAGGGCGTACGGGTGGCCGGCACCGCCGTCACCGTGCTGAGCTGGCCCGGCGACAACCTCATGATCCACGCGGCGGTGGAGCAGTGCGGCGAGGGCGACCTCCTCGTCGTCACCACCACCTCGCCGTCCACGGACGGCATGTTCGGCGAGCTGTTCGCCACCGCCCTGCATCGGCGCGGAGTGCGCGGGCTGGTCATCAACGCCGGGATCCGGGACACCCAGGAGCTGCGCGAGATGGGCTTCGCCGCCTGGGCCCGGGCCGTCTCCGCGCAGGGCACCGTCAAGGCCACCGGGGGATCGGTCAACGTCCCCGTCGCCATCGACGGACAGGTCGTGCGCCCGGGCGATGTGATCCTCGCCGACGACGACGGCGTGGTCGTCGTCCCCCGTGAACGTGCCCGTGAGACCGTCGAGAGGTCCGAGGCTCGCGAGACCAAGGAGGCCGCCTCGCGCGCCGCCTTCCTCGACGGCCAACTCGGCCTGGACCGCTACGGCCTGCGCGAGAAGCTCAGCCAACTGGGCGTTGAATACCGCACGTTCGAGGAGTACGAGGGGGAGCGGCCGTGAGTGACGGGGTGCCCTGTCTGCTGATGCGCGGCGGCACCTCCAAGGGCGCCTACTTCCTCGCGGGCGACCTGCCCGCGGAACCCGCCGAGCGGGACGCCCTGTTGCTGCGGATCATGGGCAGTCCGGACGAGCGGCAGATCGACGGCCTGGGCGGCGCGCACCCGCTCACCAGCAAGGTCGCCGTCGTCTCGCCCTCCGTCGACCCGGAGGCGGACGTCGACTACCTCTTCCTTCAAGTCGTCGTCGACAGGCCGCAGGTGAGCGACCGCCAGAACTGCGGGAACATCCTCGCCGGCATCGGCCCGTTCGCCGTCGAGCGCGGGCTCGTCCCGGCGGGGGAGCGGGAGACCTCCGTGCGTATCCGCATGGTCAACTCCGGCGACCGCGCGACGGCGACCTTCCCGACCCCGGGCGGACGGGTCGACTACACGGGGGGCGCCGAGATCTCCGGCGTGCCGGGGACGGCCGCACCGGTCGTCATCGAGTTCCCGGCTGGGGCAGGGCCGTTGCTGCCCACGGGCAACGTCCGCGACGAGGTCGCCGGAGTGCCCGTCACCTGCGTGGACAACGGCATGCCGACGGTGCTCGTCGCGGCCTCCTCCCTCAAGGTCACCGGCTACGAGACGCCCAAGGACCTGGAGGAGGACGTCGTTCTGGCCGACCGGCTGCGGGAGATCCGCCTGGAAGCAGGCCGGTTGATGGGCCTCGGCGACGTCTCCGAGACCACCGTGCCCAAGCTGACGCTGCTCGCCCCGCCCCGGGACGGCGGCGCGGTGACCACCCGGACCTTCATCCCGGTCCGCTGCCACACCTCCATCGGCGTGCTCGGCGCCGCGAGCGTGGCCGCCGGGCTGCGGATCGAGGGCGGCGTGGGCGCGGAGGTGGCCGACGTCGACACGGGCGGCGACCGGGTCCGCATCGAACACCCCACGGGATTCCTCGACATAGAGAGCAGCCTCGACACGACCGCCGACGGGGCGCCCCGCGCCGGGCGCACCGCCGTGGTCCGTACCGCGCGCAAGATCTTCGACGGCACCGTCTTCCCTCGCTCCGCCGGGACGGCACCGATCCCCCCGCACCGCCAAGGAGGTCAGCGATGACTCCGCCGCTCGGCGACATCGCCCACATCGGCCACGCCCAGCTCTTCACCCCCGACCTGGACGCCAGCGTCGCCTTCTTCACCGACTACCTCGGCCTCACCGTCAACGGCGAGGAGGGCGACACGGTCCGTCTGCGGACCTTCGACGACTACGAGCACCACAGCCTCGTCCTCACCGCCCGCGAACAGCCCGGCCTCGGCCGTCTCGCCCTGCGCTCCTCCAGCGAGGAGGCCCTGCACCGCCGTGTCGAGGCGATCGAGGCGGCGGGCGGCAGCGGCACCTGGGTCGAGGACGAACCCGGACTCGGGAAGCTGTACGTGACAACCGACCCGGACGGACACGAGCACGCGCTGTACTGGGAGAGCGAGCACTACCGGGCCCCCGACGAGCTGAAACCGGCGCTGAAGAACCAGCCGCAGGCCAAGCCCAACCGGGGTGTGGGGGTGCGCCGCCTGGACCACGTCAACTTCCTCGCCGCCGACGTTCTCGCCAACGCCGAGTTCCAGGAACACCTCCTGGGCGCCCGCCCCACCGAGCAGATCCAGCTCGACTCGGGCCGGATCGCGGCCCGTTGGCTGACCTTCGGCAACAAGTCGTACGACGTCGTCTACACCGAGGACTGGACCGGCTCCACCGGCCGGCTGCACCACATCGCCTTCGCGACCGACACCCGCGAGGACATCCTGCGCGCCGCCGATCTCGCCATCGACACGGGCGTGTTCATCGAGACGGGACCGCACAAGCACGCCATCCAGCAGACGTTCTTCCTCTACGTCTACGAGCCCGGCGGCAACCGGATCGAGCTGTGCAACCCGCTCACCCGTCTCGTGCTCGCGCCCGACTGGCCGCTGATCACCTGGACCGAGGAGGAGCGGAAGAAGGGGCAGGCCTGGGGGCTGCGGACCATCGAGTCGTTCCACACGCACGGCACACCGCCGGTCGGCTGAGCCGCCCCGGCCGGGCGCGGAGCCACTCCGAGAACACCGTCGACTGAACTGTCGATGAGATCATTGACAAAACAGTTGACTCACCCGGGGTGGTCCGCGGGCACGGTCGCGGACCGGATCGGCCGCAAGAAGCTGATGACCGGCTGTGTGACGCAACCACCGACCACCAACTTCTCGCCACCCACTGACCACCGCAGAGGCACAGGCACGACGCCGGCCGCCGCGAGAACGCGGCCGATCTGCTGTGGTCCGAGGTGGCCGACTTCTTCGACCCGGACCTGGTGGGTTCGCTGCCGGACGTCCGGGTGCCGGACGCGTCGCCGGGCGACTGGCAGGCGGTCCTCGACCTGGTGCGGGAGAGCGGCTCGAAGCACGAGTACCTCGAAGGGGCGGCGATGCTGCCCGTGCCCCGTGCCCCGTGCCGCCGCGGTAGTGTCCCGGCCCCCCGGCGTCGAACGCCCCGAGCTCCGGGTGGTCTGGCCGGTGGACGCGGCTCGACGTGCTGTGCGGCTTTCCGCGGGCGATCGGACGGCGGTTACGCAAGCCGGTGCTGATGGAGGCGGAGGGATCTCGCGGCCGGCCGGTCCTCGGGTTCGACATCGGGCTGGGCCGCGTAGTGCCGGCCGGCGGGCCACACGGGATGCGGGAGGGCGTCGGGGGAGTCACGCTCGGGGTATGAGGGAGCGATGGGACGTACGGCGGGCCGGGCCCGACGATGCGGTGCACCGGGTGCTGATGATCCCGGGCGGGCTGAGCTCGACCGGGTTCTACGCCGATGTGATGGCCCAACCCGCGCTCGCCGGGCTGGGCATGGTCGCCGTGACCATGCCGGGATTCGCCGGGACGCGGGCGCCCGGGGACGTCAGCATGGAGTACTACGCGGAGCTGATGGCACGATTCGCGGCCGACAATGACTGTGACGTCGTCGTCGGGCACAGTCTCGGGGCGAACGTGGCGATCGAGATGGCCGCGGCCGGACGGTTCAAGGGGCCGCTGGTCCTGCTGTCGCCGACCTTCTCGCGTGCGGACGAGGCGACGTTCCTCACGGTGCTGAACGCGGTGGGCCGCGTGCCGCTGCTCGGGCCGGCCTCCTGGACGGGCATGCTCAAACTGATGCCCAAGGCGATGAAACGGGAACTGCCCCCACACCGGGCCGAGGAACTGCTCGCGGACGTGGCCGCCAACGATCCCGCCGTCTGCCGCCGGATCGTACGGCGCTACTACGAGTACCTGGGCCGCCATCCGGCACTGGTCCCACGGCTGTGCGAGGCCGCGGTCCCGGCGTGGGTCGTGCGCGGCGACCGCGACGAGATCGGTCTGACCGACGAGGAGCGGAGAGAGCTGGAGGCCTGCCCGCACGTGCGGATGGTCACCGTGCCGGACGCCGGCCACATGCTCGTGGTCCAGCAGCCCGAGCGGGTCGCCGCCGTCATCGCGGAGGCGGCGGCCTGACCCGTCCCGGATCGATGACCCGGCACGGTGTCCGCGCCGGGACGGACCCCCTAGGCGTCCGCCCCTGCCCCCGCCTCCTGTATGTGACGGGTGATCAGGGCATAGGTCTCGCGGGCCCGTTGGTCGTCCGAGCCGTCGTACCCGTGATCGACCCCCGGTACATCGCGGTACTCCACCAACGCTCCCGCCGCCCGCAGGCGGTCGGCGTACCGCGCACCCTCCGCCTTGAGCAGATCCAGCTCGGCCGTGATGACCACCGCCGGCGCGATCCCCTTCAGGTCGGCCGTGTCCGAGGGGTGTGCGGGCGACACCAGCGGGTCGGTGCGCGACGCCGGGTCCGGGACGTACGACGTGTCGAAGACGTCGGCCATCCAGGGCCGCAGCACCGGTTTGGCGGTGGCGCTGTGCTTCTCGCGGGCGTTCGTCGCCAGGTCCAGCGGCGGATAGTGCAGGACCTGGAGGGCGATGGACGGGCCGCCCTCCTCCAGCGCCTGCCGTGCCACGGCCGCCGCGAGGCCGCCCCCGGCGCTCTGTCCACCGACGGTGAGCCGGGCGCCGTCCCAGCCGTGCTCCGCGCCGTGTTCGGCGACCCACCGCACGATCTCGTACGCCTGCCGGGGCGGTGCGGGGAAGGGATGCTGCGGGGCGACGGCGTAGTCGACGTTGACGACGGCCACGCCCGCCTCGGCGGCGAGGAAGCGGCACATCGGGTCGTCGATCTCCGTCAGGGCCACGACGTACCCGCCGCCGTGGAAGTTGACGTGGACGGGCGGTGTCCCCTCAGTAGTCTCAGCGGTGGGCCGGTAGACCGTGGCGCGGGCGGGGCCGATCGACGTGGGGACGGTCAACTCGTCGACGGTGCGCGGGAATTCGGGGAACCTCGCATGGGACGCGGCGGCGGACCCGCGTCCGCCGGAGCGCCGGTCGGCCAGCCGGGTCAGGCGCTGCATGGTTCGGGCGGCGACGGTGGCCACCGCGGGCCGGGCCAACAGGGACATGCCGCCTCCCTTCGAGGGCATGCTTGAGGGAACCAATCATCAGGATTCCTGCTGATCGGTGGAGGGGAAGACAGCACGCCGACGTGTGCGACCGGCGGCGACCTCGGGGACGGGGGGCGTAGAGGCTTATCCGCGTCGGCTCAGGGTCCCTCGGCCGTCGAACCGTTCGCGTCGTCGCGTCCGGCGTCGCTCCGAGCGAGCAGTCGGTGGAGCAACTCCTCGTCCTCGCGCGAGAGTTCGGAGACGAAGCGGCTGAGCACCGCCTCGCGGTCGGAGCCGTGTTCCAGCAGCGCGTGCATTTGCTCGGCGGTGTGGGACGCCTCGTCGCGCACGGGCGCGTACGCGTAGCCCCGCCCCGCGCGGTGGCGGACCAGCATCCCCTTGTCGTACAGGCGCGACAGGATCGTCAGCACGGTGGTGTAGGCGAGGTCGCCGGGCAGCCGGTCCAGGACCTGCCGGGCGGTCAGCGCACTGTCGGCCGCCCACAGCGCGGCCAGCACACCGCTCTCCAGCTCACCGCGGGCCCGCCTGCCGGATGCCTCGCCCTCCCGGTCGCGCACCGCACCTCACCGTCCTTGGTCGCCCGGCGCCTCAGCCTACTCGCTGGACTACTACGTCCTGTAGGACGTGACAGGACCTTCGGTGGCCGGCCCCGACGACGGCCTCACCCGCGCCCGCGACACTTACCAGGAGCGGGGGCTGACGGTCGGCCCGTTGCGCGAGCACCGGCCGCACACGGTCTGATCAGCGGGCGGTGGCGCGGACCCCGTCCAGGGCGATGGCGAGCACGCGGTCGCGCTGGGCGTCGTCGTCGAAGGCCGTCGCCGTGATGCCGGCGACCATCCGCAGCAGATCCATGAAGTCCATGTCCTTGCGGGCCTCACCGGCCTCCTGGGCCCGCTCGAACAGCGGTCCGCCGGCCGCGTACATCGACTCCCGGCAGGCCTGGAAGATCTCCGACTCGTCGTTGAGCGCCTCGCGCACCGCCCGCTTGGTCACCATGTAGTCGGTGAACCGCCGCAGCCATGTCGTCAGCGCATCCCAGGGCTCGAGGTCGGCGACCTCGCCGGCGACCCGGCACAACTCGTTGACCTCGTCCGCGTACACGCTTTCGAAGAGGTCCCGGCGGGTGGGGAAGTTGCGGTACAGCGTGCCGATGCCGACGCCCGCGCGGCGGGCGATGTCCTCCAGGGACGCGTCCGCCCCATGGGCCGCGAACGCCTCGCGGGCCGCGTCCAGCAGGGCGTCGTAGTTGCGTGCGGCGTCCTTCCGGTGCGGCCGCCGCGACGCCACGATCTCGCCGACGGGGAACGTCACGGATGCCTCCCGAACGTGGGTGATACGGAGGGTTGCCTCCGCTACTTGAAGCGGAGGTGTGCCTCCGCTAGAGTGGAGGCGTACCTCCACTTTAGCAGTGCGGGTGCGTCCGCCGTGGATCCGCACGGCCCGCTCATCCGCCCACCACCTTTCCGCGACCGCTCACCGCGGCCGTCGGCGTGCCCGTGGCCGCCCCATCGGCGCCCCGGGCCCGTACGACCGTGGCCAGAGAACCCCGGCCGCACCCCGTTCGTTCGGAGAGGCACGTCCATGCCCCGCAAGTCCACCCGTCTCACCTTCACGGTCCTCGCGACCGGCGCCGGTGTGTTCGCCATGCTGCAGTCACTGATCGCGCCGGCCCTGCCGACCGTCCAGCACGCGCTGCGCACCTCGCAGTCCACCGCGACCTGGGTGATGACGGCCTACCTGCTGTCCGCCTCCGTCTTCACCCCGATCCTCGGCCGCGTCGGCGACCTGATCGGCAAGAAGCGCACACTCGTCGCCGTGCTGCTCGTCGTCCTGGCCGGCTGTCTGCTCGCCGCGCTCGCCCCGACCATCGGCGTGCTGATCGTCGCCCGGATCGTGCAGGGCGTCGGCGGCGCCCTCTTTCCGCTGTCCTTCGGCATCATCCGCGACGAGTTCGAGATCTCCCGGGTCAGCGGCAGCATCAGCAACCTGTCCGCCGTCATCGCCGCGGGCGGGGGCGTCGGCATCGTCGCGGCCGGCCCGATCGTGTCCGCCCTCGACTACCGCTGGCTGTTCTGGATCCCCGTCGGCGTCGTCGCGATCACCGCGCTGATCGCCCTGCGCTATGTCCCCGAGTCACCCAACCGGGCCCAGGGCAACGTCAGTTGGCTCGGCGCCGGTCTGCTGTCGGCCTGGCTGGTGGCGCTGCTGCTGCCGCTGAGCCAGGCGAGCGTCTGGGGCTGGGGCTCGATCAGGGTCGTCGGCCTGTTCGCCGCGGCGGTCGTGCTGTTCACCGCCTGGCTGCTGTCCGAGGCCCGCTCCCGCACCCCGCTGATCGACCTGCGCGTGATGCGGCTGCCCGCCGTGTGGACCACCAACGCCGCGGCCCTGCTGTTCGGTGCGGGCATGTACGCGCTGTGGTCCTTCCTGCCCGGCTTCGTCCAGACGCCGAGCTCCGCGGGATACGGCTTCGGCGCGAGCGTCACGACGTCCGGACTGCTGATGCTGCCGATGCTGGTGGCCATGTTCCTCTCCGGCATCCTCAGCGGCCGGCTGGAGCCCGTCGTCGGCGCCAAGTCCCTCCTGACGACCGGTGCCACGCTCGGCGCCGTCGCCCTCGGACTGCTCGCCGCCTGGCATGACGAGCAGTGGCAGGTCGCCCTGGTCTCGGCCGTGTTCGGCCTCGGCATCGGTCTCGCCTTCGCCTCCATGGCCAACCTGATCGTCGGCAGCGTCCCGGCCTCCCAGACCGGCGCCGCGACCGGCATGAACGCCAACATCCGCACCATCGGCGGCTCCATCGGCGCGGCCGTGACCAGCGTCCTGGTCACCGGGCACCTCCAGCCCTCGGGCCTGCCGTACGCCTCCGGCTACACCCACGGCTTCGCCCTGCTGGCGGTGCTGTGCCTGGCGGCGGCCCTGGCCGCCCTCCTGGTGCCGACGGCACGCGCTGGGCGCCCCGGCCCCACGGCACGGGCCGCCTCCGTCCCGGCCGAGGCCGAGGCCGAACCGCGTTCGGTCACGTCCGGCACCGTCAGCTGACGCCCGGCGCCGCGCCACCGGGCCCGGCGGGAACACCGTCCCGCGTACGGTAAAGTTGACCTGCCTGATCGCACGGGTCACCGCGCGAGAGGCACCGGGACGTGGCGCAGCTTGGTAGCGCACTTGACTGGGGGTCAAGGGGTCGCAGGTTCAAATCCTGTCGTCCCGACGGTTTTCACAGCGGGTCTGCCGATGACGGCAGGCCCGCTGTTTTTTCGATCCCGGCACGGTCTGCCCGGAAAACGCTTGGACCGGGTGGGTTTGTTCTTGGGACACTCCCATGCCTGACCTGCCCGCACTCGCGACCACTCAGGATCGGAATGGGATTACCCGATGCTCGCGCGGCCACGCCGCGCAGGGGCTCCGTGCTTCTCGCACTTCGCTACTACGGACGGGAGCTGGCCCGGCTGCGCCGGATGACGGTGCCCGCGCTGCTGCTGCCCGCCCTCGGCAACATCGGCCTCAACTACCTCGCGCCGCTGGTCGTCGCCAAGCTCGTCGCCCGTATCTCCGACGACCACGGCATCAGGCTCGGCGCGACCCTGCCGTACGTCCTCGTCTTCGCCGGGGTGATGCTGCTCGCGGAGGGAGTGTGGCGCGTCGGACTGCACTGCCTCAACCGTCTGGACGCCCTCGGCATCGAGCACCTCTACGTCCTCGGCCTGGACGAACTGTTCGCCAAGGACGCCGCGTTCTTCCACGACAACTTCGCCGGGGCGCTGACCAAGAGGGTGCTCAGCTTCGCCTCCCGCTTCGAGGAGTTCGCCGACACCCTCACCTTCAACATCGTGGGCAGCCTCGTACCGCTGCTGTTCGGCTCGGTGGTGCTGTGGCGCTACCAACCGTGGCTCGTCGTCGGGCTGTTGGCGATGATCGCGGTGACGGCGGTGGGCGTCGCGCCGCTGATCCGGCGCCGTCAGGCCATCGTCGACCAGCGTGAGGAGGCGATCGCCCGGGTGTCGGGCCATGTCGCCGACACTCTGATGAACATGGAGACGGTCCGCGCCTTCGCCGCCGAGCGGCGCGAGGCCGCCGAGCACCGCAGGCGGGTCGCCCAGTCGCGCCGGCTCATGCTCAGGTCGTGGGACTACGGCAATCTGCGCATCGACACCCTGGTCGCGCCGATGTCCGTCCTCACCAATGTGCTGGGCCTGTTGCTCGCGGTCGCGCTCGGCGGGGGCGGTCACGGGGTGGAGGCGGTCGTGGTCGCCTTCACCTACTACACCAACGCCACGAAGATCATGTTCGACTTCAACCAGATCTACCGCCGGCTGGAGAGCTCGATGACGGAGGCCGCGCAGTTCACCGAACTGCTGCTGGTCCCGCCCACCGTGCTGGACCCGCCGTCCCCCGAGCCGCCGCTGCCGGGACCGGCCGACGTCCGCTTCGAGCGGGTGGACTTCACCCACGGCGGCGGCGAACCGCTCTTCCGGGGTCTCGACCTGACCGTGGCCAGCGGCACGAGGATCGGACTGGTCGGCCGCTCCGGCGGGGGCAAGACCACGCTGACCCGGCTGCTGCTGCGCATGATGGACATCGACGCGGGCCGCATCCTGATCGGCGGCCAGGACATCAGCCGGATGCGGCAGGCGGACCTGCGCGGCCTGATCGCGTACGTGCCGCAGGACCCGGCGATGTTCCACCGCACGCTGCGGGAGAACATCGCCTTCGCCCGGCCGGACGCCACCGACGCCGAGATCCGCCGCGCGGCCCGGGCGGCGCACGTCACGGAGTTCGCCGACGCCCTGCCGGACGGCTTCGACACCATGGTCGGTGAGCGGGGCGTCAAGCTCTCCGGCGGCCAGCGCCAACGCGTCGCGCTCGCCCGGGCGATCCTGCGGGACGCCCCGGTCCTGCTGCTGGACGAGGCGACCAGCGCGCTGGACTCCGAGAGCGAGATCCTCGTCCAGGAAGCCCTGTGGCGGCTGATGGAGGGGCGGACCGCGCTGGTGGTCGCACACCGGCTGAGCACGGTCGCCGGCATGGACCGGCTCGTCGTCCTCGACCACGGCCGGATCGTCGAACAGGGCACCCACCAGGAACTCCTCGCCTCCGCCGGCCCCTACGCCAAGCTCTGGCAGCACCAGTCCGGCGGCTTCCTGACGGACGACAGCCCGGCGGGCGCGGACCTGCACTGAGCCCGGTCCCGGCAGCACCCCGGCCCGCCGGGCACACCGGCGGCGGTTCTCCGCGGTCCGGCCGTCGGCTTGTGGAGCGACGACGGTCCCGCCGGTGCCGAATGGGCATCGCCGGGCAGGAAACGGCCGAACAACGGCGACGTCCCGCCGCCGGTCGTGCGATATCCGTCGACTCCGCTCAAGCCCCGAGGAGCCGGTCGACCCGCCGATAGCTTCCTCGTGTCGTCACGCCGGTGATCGTCACCGGGTGCCGCCGAGGAAGCCGTGCGGAGGTGGGGGATGGACCCGGGGGCGTTGGTGGCGCAGGCGCTGACCGCGGGGGTGGGGGCCGGTCTGAGCGGCGCCGCCTCGTCGGCGGTGTCCGAGTGCTACGCCACCCTGAAGCAGGCGCTGGTGCGGCGGCTCGCGGGCCGGCCCGGGGCCCTGGAACGCATCGAGCTGCTGGAGCGCCGGCCGGGCGGATCGGCCGAAGGGCTCGCTCACGACCTCGTCCTGGCCGGTGCCGTGGACGCCGAGGTCGTGGAACACGCCCGGCGGTTGTTGGCCCTGACCGCCCCGGACGCGGGCCCGCGCGGGGCGTACCGGGTCGATCTGCGGGAGGCCCGGGGCGTGCAGGTCGGCGACGGCAACAGCCAGCACAACACGTTCGGTTAGGCGCCCGACCGACACCCACGGGCCGCAGAAAGCACCGCCATGATGAGGAACAGCCGGACCAACGGCGCCCAGGCCGGCGACGGCAACGTCCAGCACAACACCTACCTGCCACCGCAGAGGGCCACGCGCCGCCGCTCACGGGATTACGCGCCCACGGCGACCGTGACTGCGGGCGACCATTCCACGGTCACGCAGAAGAACACCCATCTGAAGTTCTCGATCCCCGTCGTCGGCCCGCTGCTCGGCATGGCCTCCGCTCATCCCGTGGTCGCCGGCGTGGCGGCGGTGACGCTCATCGGGGGCGGCGGTCTCGCGACCACGGCCGCGCTGTCCAGCCCGCAGCCCTCCGTCTCGACCACGCTGGTCCGCGGGTTCCGCATGAAGGACTCAGGAGGCGCGCCGACCGGCTACGACTTCACCCGCACTCCGCCGGTTCCGGCGGGCACGACCACCGACGCCATCTATGTGTCGCATGGCTATCTCGTCGCGAGCGACGGCAGACTGGCCTCCTGGAGCGCCGACAAGCTCCCCACCGGGGCCGACTGCCGCAAGGCGGTGGCCGAACACCCGGTGCGCCAGACCGTGCTCGGCGCCCAGTACCTCACCTGTTACGTCGACCGCAACGGCAACCCCGGCTACATCCTGGTGACCGACGTCGGTACGGGGACCCCGTACACGACCGTCGACACCGCTCATCTCCGCTGACCTCACCGGGAAAGTCCACGGGGGCGTCCGCCATGCGGGACGCCCCTCTTGACGTGGTTCGCGGTCGGATCGACACTCACTGAGGGAATCCTAGTGAATAGGTAGGGAAGCATGAGGCGCCTTGAACCGGTCACCGTCCGCGTGGTCCGTTCGCCTCTTCTGACCTCCCGCCGCCACATCGATCTGCTGCGAGTCTGCAGCGCGATCAGGCCCCAGGGCTGAGCCGCGGCCCTTCCCGCGCCGGCACCGCCCCCTCGGGGGCGCCCCGTCCGGCGCGCACGGGTGAGCCCTGCTCCCAGGACCGCCGCCCCATTCCCGCCCGCCCGACGTCGCTTCCGCCGCGCGTACGTCCGCGCCCGCTCCCGGGGAGAATCATGACCATCGCACCGCTGGCCGCCCACGCCACCGACCGACCCGCGCCCGCCTTCCGGGGCCGCATCGGCCGGGACGCGCGCAGCGGCCACTACGCCGTTCCGGGCCGCTACCGCCTCCATCTGTCGACCGCCTGTCCCGACGGCCTGCGCATCGCCGTCACCCACAGCCTGCTCGGCCTGGACACCGTCTGTCCGGTGACCCACCTGCCCGCCGTACCCGACTGCCCCGAAGGCGGCCACTCGGCCCTGCGGCCGCTGTACGAGGCCAGCGCCCACCGCTACCGCGGACCGGCCGTCGGACCGGTGCTCAGCGACGACTGGTCCGGACGGATCGTCAGCACCCACGCACCGGACATCATGCGCGACCTCGCCCGCCGTTTCTCCACCGGCGGTACCTCCCTCCACCCGTGCGGCGCGGAGTCGGAGATCGAGGCCGTGGAGCGGATGTGCCGGGAGGGGATCGAGGAGGCGGCGCAGCGGGCCGGGTCGGCCGGCGAGGACGCGGTGGTATGTGACACCGCACTGACCACCCTGCTCGACACCCTGGGCGCCCTCGACCGCTGGCTCACCGGCCGCACCTACCTGATCCGTGACGAAGTCACCGCGGCCGACGTCGAGTTGTGGGCCGCGCTGGTCCAGCTCGACACCGTGCACCGCAACCACCTGGACGCTGCCGCCGTCCAGCGCATCGCCGACCATCCCGCTCTGTGGGCCTACGCCCGCCGGCTCACCGCCCACCCGGCGTTCGGCGGCCATCTCGACCTCGACGGCATCGAGCGCCGTCACCACGCCCGCTGCCGGGGACTGGAGGCCGCCGGAGCGGCCGTACGGATCCTGGACTGGACGGCCCACCGCACCCGTTAGCCGTTCCACCTGGTGGACGGGCGTTGACATACGTTCGGGCAATTGTTTTAACTAGCAATCAGAACGGTCATGAGCGTCAGCGACAAGCCCTGGCTAGCTGACCGGCAACCCTCGCACCGCGGTGGGGTGCCCCAGGTGACGACCGGACCGGATGACCTTTCGGTAAGCGCGAGGCCCACACGGGCCGGAACAGTGACGGTGACGCCATGTACGCAGCTCCCAGGACGGCCACGTGCCGCCCACAGGGCTGCGTACGGCCGTACCCGAACCCTCTCGTCGCCGATCGCGCCGTCGATCTGCTCCGCGTGAACAGCGCACTGTGTACCGCATCGGGCCGTGCCCGCTGTCGGGGCTGACCTCTTCCCGCAGCCCGCATCCCCTGACGAACACCGCGACGCGGTGTGCCGTCGTCCTTCCCGCCCCCGGTACCCCGCTGTCGCGTCCGCCGCCGCATGCCGCCGCGCCGTCCGGGGTGTCCGACCCAGCCGGAGCCCACCATGAGTGAACCCCCTGGCGCCACCGTCACGCTCGCGCCGACGTCCGCCGCCGACGAACCGTCAAA
Source organism: Streptomyces sp. NPDC006476 (assembly GCF_040612015.1). Taxonomy (NCBI): domain Bacteria; kingdom Bacillati; phylum Actinomycetota; class Actinomycetes; order Kitasatosporales; family Streptomycetaceae; genus Streptomyces; species Streptomyces sp. NPDC006476. The sequence goes on from NZ_JBEXPK010000012.1 coordinate 29,818, forward strand.
GCCCCTCACCGCCCAGCGAGTTCTGCCGCTGCGGCGCCCCGGACGCTGGATCGCCACCGCGGTCGTCCTCGTCCTGGTCGCCCAGTTCGTGCACGGCCTGGTGACCAACCCGTTCTACCAGTGGGACCGCTGGGGCTACTGGTTCCTGCGTCCCACCATCCTCGACGGCCTGGTGATCACTCTTGAAGTCACCGCCTACAGCGCGGTGTTGGGCCTCCTCGGCGGCATCCTGCTCGCCCTCGCCCGGCTGTCGAGGAGTCCGGTGCTGCGCGCGGTCAGCTGGACGTACATCTGGGCGCTGCGCTCCATCCCGCTCATCGTGGTGCTGCTCTTCCTCTACAACTTCAGCGCCCTGTACAAGACGTTGAGCGTCGGCATCCCCTTCGGTCCGGCCTTCTTCTCCTTCGACGAGACGAAGCTCGCCACCGACATGGCCATCGCCGTCATCGGCCTCAGCCTCAATGAGGCGGCCTACGCGGCCGAGGTCGTCCGCGGCGGCATCCTCTCCGTCGACCAGGGCCAGCACGAGGCGGCTGCGGCGCTCGGCCTGCCGAAGGGCTACCAGTTCCGGAAGATCGTCTTTCCGCAGGCGCTGCGCTCGATCATCCCCAACTACGTCAACCAGCTCATCGGCCTGATCAAGGGCACCTCGCTGGTCTTCTACGTCTCCCTGCTCGACCTGTTCGGCTCCGCGCAGACCATGGGCTCCACCTATCCCGGCGACATCGTGCCGCTGCTGCTGGTCGTCACCGTCTGGTACCTGATCCTGACCAGCGTCGTCTCCGTCGTCCAGTTCTACGTCGAGCGGCACTACGCCCGCGGTGCCACCCGCAGCCTGCCGCCGACACCGCTGCAGAAGCTCCGCACCGCTCTCACCGAGCTGCGGGCCCGTATCCGCCGGGAGGCCGCCGTATGACCACCGACACCATCGAGGCTCTGGCGAACGTCGAGGCCGCCACCGTCGAGGTGCACGACGTGCACAAGTGGTACGGCACCCACCGGGTGCTGGACGGCGTCGACCTGACCGTCCGCCCCGGCGAGGTCACCGTGATCCTCGGCCCCTCGGGCTCCGGCAAGTCCACCCTGCTGCGGGTCATCAACCACCTGGAGAAGCCCGAGATCGGCCACGTCAGCATCAACGGCGAACCGATCGGCGTGAAGCGGCAGGGCAACCGGCTCAAGGAGCTCAGCGAGCGGGCCATCCTCACCCAGCGCGGACGGATCGGCTTCGTCTTCCAGAACTTCAACCTCTTCCCGCACCTCACGGTCCTGGACAACGTGGCCGCGGCCCCGGTCGCCACCGGCCGGCTCGGCAGGACCGAGGCCCAGGAACTGGCCCGGGAACTCCTCAGCCGCGTCGGCCTCGCCGACAAGACCGGCGCCTACCCGCGCCAGCTGTCCGGCGGCCAGCAACAGCGCGTCGCCATCGCCCGCGCCCTCGCGCTGCGCCCCGGCGTCATCCTCTTCGACGAGCCCACCTCCGCCCTCGACCCCGAACTGGTCGGCGAGGTGCTCGCCGTCATCAAGGACCTGGCGACCAGCGGCACCACCCTCGTCATCGTCACCCACGAGATCGGCTTCGCCCGCGAGATCGCCGACCGGGTCGTCTTCATCGACGGCGGCCGGATCGTCGAGCAGGGCCCGCCCTCCGAGGTCCTCGACAACCCTCGGCACGAGCGGACCAGGGACTTCCTCAGCAAGGTCCTCTGACCCGCCACACCCTTCAGCCCTCCCCCCAGCCACCACTCTCATCACCTTCCAGCGACAAGGAACGGCCATGTCCATCCACTTCACCCGACGCAGCCTGATACGCGGCATCACCGCGGCGACCGCCGTCGCCTCCCTGGCCACCGGGCTCGCCGCCTGCGGTGGCAACAGCGACGCGGCCACCTCCACCGACGCCGCCGCCAAGACCGGCGAGGTCGTCATCGGCCAGGTCTCCAACGGCGCCGCCCAGCAGACCTCCATCAAGGTCTCCGAGGTCAAGTCCATCAGCGCCGAACTGCCCGCGGCCGTCAAGAAGAGCGGCAAGCTGGAGATCGGCATCGGCGCCCTGCCGGCCGGCTTCCCGCCGCTGGCCTACGTGGGCAGCGACCAGAAGACCCTCACTGGCTCCGAGCCCGACCTCGGCCGTCTGGTCGCAGCGGTCTTCGGACTCAAGCCCGAGGTGAAGAACTCCACCTGGGAGAACCTCTTCGTCGGCATCGACAGCGGCAAGGTCGACGTGGCCTTCTCCAACGTCACCGACACCGAGGAGCGCAAGAAGAAGTACGAGTTCGCCTCCTACCGGCAGGACAACCTGGCCTTCATCGTTCCGAAGAAGAGCACCTGGAACTTCGACGGCAACTACGAGAACCTCGCCGGCAAGACGGTCGCCGTCGGTTCCGGCACCAACCAGGAGAAGATCCTCCTGGAGTGGAAGGCGAAGCTGGCCAAGGAGGGCAAGAAGCTCACCGTCAAGTACTTCCAGGACAGCACCAGCACCTTCCTCGCCCTGAACAGCGGGAAGATCGACGCGTCCTTCGGCCCCAACCCCGGCTTCGCCTACCACAACCGCCAAGTGGCCAACACGCCCAACGCCACGCGCACGGCGGGCACCTACTCGGGCGCGGGTGCCAGCCTGCAGGGCCTGATCGCGGCCACCGCGAAGAAGGACAGCGGCCTGGCCAAGCCGCTCGCCGACGCCATCAACTACCTGATCAAGAACGGTCAGTACACCGAGTGGCTCAAGGCCTACAACCTCTCCAACGAGGGCGTGGCCAAGTCCGAGGTCAACCCGCCCGGACTGCCGCTCGACAACTCCTGACCACCGCGCGCCGGGGGCTCCGCCGCCGCTCCGCGGTGGAGTCCCCGCGCCGGACATCCCGAGCCGCACACCGGAGACCGCCACACCATGTCCGTCATCGCCCTCGACGCCAACTCCTCGCACCTCCTGGACAACCCCGCCTGGGCCGCCCTCACCGGCCCGCACGCCCGCTTCGCCGAACGCGTCGGCCAAGCCGTCCGCTACCAACAGGACGTGGCCCCCTTCCACGCCCTCTCCGACGAGGACGACCCGCGCGCCTGGACCGACCTCGCCGCGCTCGTCGGCCCCGGCGGCACCGCCGCGGTACGGGGCGTGACCGAGGCGGCGGAGGGCTGGGAGGTCGTGCGCACCGGGCACGGCGTCCAGCTCGTGGACACCGCCCTGCGCGCCGAGCCCGATCCCGAGGCCGTACGGCTCGGCCCCGACGACGTGCCCGAGATCCTCGACCTGGTCGCCCGCACCGAGCCGGGCCCCTATCTGCCCCGCACCGTCGAACTGGGCACCTACCTCGGCATCCGCCGCCAGGGCCGGCTGATCGCCCTGGCCGGCGAGCGGCTGCACCCGCCGGGCTGGACGGAGATCAGCGCCGTGTGCACCGACCCCGCCCACCGCGGCCGGGGCCTGGCCACCCGTCTGGTCCGCGCGGTCGCCGCCGGCATCAAGGAGCGCGGCGAACGCCCCTTCCTGCACGCCGCGGCCACCAACACGAACGCGATCCGGCTGTACGAGTCGATCGGGTTCACCCTGCGCCGCCGTACCGTCTTCTCGCTCGTCCGGAACACCGGGGCCGCCGCGCTGGAAGAAACGGCATAGCCGTGCCGTTGTCCTTGTCGAAGGCGAGTGCCTGGCCCACGCGGACGGAGGTGCGACACATGACACGTGTATTCCATGCCGTCCGCCTCCACTCCCGGCCCCACATCGACCTGCAGCGCGTCGCCGGCTCCCTCTGTAGCTCCTGACCCCGTTTCCCCAGCCGCCGTGCGCCTCGACTCCCGCGGGCCGGCGATCTCGTACGGACCTCCAGGAAGGCACCCTCGTGTCCGCAACTCCCGCTTCCCCCCTGCACCTCGCCGTCGCCCTCGACGGCACCGGCTGGCATCCCGCCTCCTGGCGCGAGCAAGTCGCCCGCCCCCGGGACCTGTTCACCGCCGGCTACTGGGCCGACCTGGTCGCCGAGGCGGAACGAGGCCTGCTCGACTTCGTCACCCTCGAGGACGGACTCGGCCTGCAGTCCTCGCAGTTCGGCGAGCTCGACGGCCGCACCGACCAGGTACGGGGCCGCCTCGACGCCGTACTCACCGCGTCCCGCATCGCACCCCTGACCCGGCACATCGGCCTGGTCCCGACCGTGATCGCCACCCACACGGAGCCCTTCCACATCTCCAAGGCGATCGCCACCCTCGACTACGTCAGCACCGGCCGCGCGGGTCTGCGGGTGCAGATCTCCGCCCGACCCCACGAGGCCGACCACTTCGGCCGCCGCACCTTCCCGCCGATCGACCTGGGCGAACTGCAGAGCCCGGCCGGGCAGGAACGGCTCACCGACCTCTTCGACGAGGCCGCGGACCACGTCGAGGTCGTGCGCCGGCTCTGGGACAGCTGGGAGGACGACGCCGAGATCCGCGACGTCGCCACCGGCCGGTTCATCGACCGCGACAAGCTGCACTACATCGACTTCGAGGGCAGGCACTTCAGCGTCAAGGGCCCCTCCATCACCCCGCGTCCGCCGCAGGGCCAGCCGCTGGTCACCGCCCTCGCCCACCAGACCGTGCCCTACCGCCTGGTGGCCCGCCAGGCCGACGTCGGCTACGTCACCCCGCGGGACGCCGGGGACGCCCGGGCGATCGTCGCCGAGATCCGCGCCGAGCAGGAGGCGGCCGGACGCGCCGGTGAACTCCTCCATGTCTTCGGTGACCTGGTGGTCATCCTGGACGAAGAGCAGTCCGTCGCGGAGGACCGCCGCGCACGTCTCGACGCCCTCGCGGGGGAGCCGTACACCAGCGACGCCCGCGTCTTCACCGGTACGCCCGCCCAACTCGCCGATCTGCTGCAGGAGTTGGCGGCAGAGGGCCTGACCGGGTTCCGGCTGCGGCCCGCCGTCGCCGGGCACGACCTGCCCGCCGTCACCCGCGGCCTGGTCCCCGAACTCCAGCGCCGGGGGGTCTTCCGCACCGCCTACGAGGCCGACACCCTGCGCGGCCTGCTCGGTCTCGCTCGCCCCGCCAACCGCTACGCCGCCGCCTGAAGCCGGAAGGACCGCACCGACATGACCAGCAAGCCGCTGAAGCAGATCCATCTGGCCGCGCACTTCCCGGGCGTCAACAACACCACCGTGTGGAGCGACCCGAAGGCCGGCAGCCACATCGAGTTCGACTCCTTCGCGCACTTCGCGCGGACCGCCGAGCGCGCCAGGTTCGACTTCCTGTTCCTCGCCGAGGGCCTGCGCCTGCGCGAACAGGGCGGCAAGATCTACGACTTGGACGTGGTCGGCCGCCCCGACACCTTCACGATCCTCGCCGCCCTCGCCGCCGTCACCGAGCACCTCGGTCTGACCGGCACCATCAACTCCACCTTCAACGAGCCCTACGAGGTGGCCCGCCAGTTCGCCAGCCTCGACCACCTCTCCGGCGGCCGCTCCGCCTGGAACGTCGTCACCTCCTGGGACGCCTTCACCGGCGAGAACTTCCGCCGCGGCGGCTTCCTCCCGCAGAAGGAGCGCTACTCCCGCGCCAAGGAGTTCCTGGCCACCGCGAACGAACTCTTCGACTCCTGGCACGGCGACGAGATCATCGCCGACCAGGCCACCGGCGTCTTCCTGCGGGACGCGAAGGCCGGCTCCTTCGTGCACACGGGTCAGCACTTCGACATCCACGGTCAGTTCAACGTCCCGCGCTCCCCGCAGGGCCGTCCCGTCATCTTCCAGGCCGGCGACTCCGAGGAGGGCCGGGAGTTCGCCGCCTCCTCCGCCGACGCCATCTTCAGCCGGCACGCCACCCTGACCGACGGCCAGGCCTTCTACACGGACGTCAAGAACCGTCTCGCCAAGTACGGCCGCCGCCCTGACCAGTTGCTGATCCTGCCCGCCGCCTCCTTCGCGCTCGCCGACACCGACGCCGAGGCGGAGGAACTCGCCAGGGAGGTGCGCCGCCAGCAGGTCAGCGGGGCCACCGCCATCAAGCACCTGGAGTTCGTCTGGAACCGGGACCTGTCCTCCTACGACCCGGAGGGGCCGCTGCCCGACATCGACCCGGACGTCAGCGACGACCACATCTCCAAGGGCCGCGCCCAGGTGCGGATGTACCGCGACCCGCTGGCCACCGCCCGCGAGTGGCGCGAACTGGCCGCCGCCAACAACTGGTCCATCCGGGACCTGGTCATCAACACCGGCAACCGGCAGACCTTCGTCGGCTCCCCGGCGACCATCGCCAGGACCATCAACGACTACGTCCAGGCCGACGCCAGCGACGGCTTCATCCTCGTCCCGCACATCACCCCCGGCGGCCTGGACGACTTCGCCGACAAGGTCGTCCCGCTGCTGCAGGAACAGGGCGTCTTCCGCACCGAGTACGAGGGCCCCACCCTCCGCCACCACCTGGGCCTCGAGCACCCCGACGCCGCCGACGACCGGGTCGCGTCGTGAAGTTCCTCGCGATCACCCTCATCGTCCACCGGCCGGATCCGGTCACCGGCGCGCTGAAGTCGACCCAGGACCGTTTCCGCGAGGTGCTCGACAACGCCCTGCTCGCGGAGGAACTGGGCTTCGACGGCTTCGGCGTGGGGGAGCGGCACGAGCGGCCGTTCATCTCCTCGTCGCCGACCGTCGTCCTGAGCCATGTGGCCGCCCTCACCCAACGCATCCGGCTGTTCACCGCCGTCACCACGCTCAGCCTGCTGGACCCGGTACGCGCCTACGAGGACTACGCCACCCTCGACCACCTCTCGGGCGGCCGTCTCGACCTGATCATCGGCAAGGGCAACGGCGCGGCCCAGCGCGACCTGTTCCATGTCACGCCCGAGGACCAGTGGGACCGCAACGCCGAGAGCTACGAGGTGTTCCGGCAGATCTGGCGCCAGGACAAGGTCACCGCGGCGACCCGCTTCCGGCCTCCGCTGACCGACGCCGAGGTGTGGCCGCGGCCCTACCAGCGGCCGGTGCGCGTGTGGCACGGCAGTGCCACCAGCAAGGAGTCGGTGGACCTGGCCGCCCGCTACGGCGACCCGCTGTTCTCGGCGAACGTCACCAACCCCATCGAGCCCTATGCCGAGTTGATCCGTCACTACCGCGAGCGCTGGGAGCACTACGGCCACGACCCGGCGCGGATCGCCGTCGGCGCCGGCACGGCGGGCATCCACGTCGCCCCCACCTCGCAGGAGGCGCTCGCCGCCTACCGGCCGCTGTTCGAGGCCAACCTGGCGTTCTTCAAGAAGGCCGGACTGCCGGTCGTCTTCGAGACCCTGGAGGACTTCGTCGAGCGCAGCTCGGCCCTGATCGGCAGCCCGCAGCAGGTCATCGACAAGGTGCACCGCTACCACGAGCAGTTCGGACACACCGTCGTCCATCTGCACGCGGACGCGGGCGGCCTGACCGACGCCCAGCACCGGGACTCGCTCGAACTCTTCCAGTCGGCGGTCGCCCCGACCCTGCGCAAGGACATCCCGGACCCGCCCTTCGACTGGGCTCCCGTCCTGCCCGAGGAGGCGGCGCGTGTCTGACATCCCCCTCGGCGTCCTCGACCTCGTGCCGGTCTCCTCCGGTTCGACGGCCGCCGACGCCCTGCGCAACTCCGTCGACCTGGCCCGGCACGCCGAACGGCTCGGGTACGCGCGTTACTGGTTCGCCGAGCACCACCTCAACCCGGGCGTCGCCGGCACGTCCCCCGCGGTCGTCCTGGCGCTCACCGCCTCGGCCACCTCCACGATCCGCCTGGGCTCGGGCGCCGTACAGCTCGGCCACCGCACCGCCCTGTCGACGGTGGAGGAGTTCGGTCTGCTGGACGCCGTGCACCCGGGCCGCTTCGACCTGGGCCTGGGCCGCTCCGGTGGCCGTCCGCCGGGCGAGAAGCCCGCCGGAGTGACGACCACCCCCGTCGTCGACGGGCGCGCCCCCAACGGCCTGCTGATCCCGCCCCCCTTCTCCTTCGCCCGCCTCCTCGGCTCCCCCCGCATCGCCCTGCAGCGCAAGCTGCTCCTCCTGCCGGGGGCCGAGTCCCAGGACTACGCCGAGCAGATCGACGACATCCTCGCCCTGCTGGAGGGCAGCTACCGGTCCCCGGAGGGCGTCGAGGCGCATGTAGTGCCGGGGGAGGGGGCCGAGGTCGAAGTGTGGATCCTCGGCAGCAGCGGCGGCGAGAGCGCCCGGGTCGCGGGCGCGCGGGGCCTGCGGTTCGCGGCCAACTACCACGTCAGCCCGGCCACGGTCCTGGACGCGGTGGAGGGCTACCGCTCCTCCTTCCAGCCCTCCGACGTCCTGGACAAGCCCTATGTCAGCGTCTCCGCCGACGTCGTGGTCGCCGAGGACGACGCCACCGCACGGGAACTCGCCACCGGGTACGGCCTGTGGGTGCGCAGCATCCGCACGGCCGAGGGCGCCATCCCCTTCCCCACGCCGGAGGAGGCCCGGGCCCACGTCTGGAGCGACGAGGACCGGGAGCTGGTACGGGACCGGATCGACACGCAGTTCGTCGGCTCACCCGGCCGGGTCGCCGACCGGCTGGAACAGCTCCAGGAGGCCACCGGCGCCGACGAGTTGCTCATCACCACGATCACCCACGACCACGCGGACCGGGTGCGGTCCTACGAACTGCTCGCGCGGGAGTGGCACCGACGGTGACGGTCAGCAGCCGGTGCCGGTCGGGGTGAACCGCACCCGCGTGTGGTCGTCCGCGGCCAGCACCTGGGAGTAGGTCTGCCGGTCGACCTCGTACCAGACGTCGTCCTGGGTCCTGACGCCGTTGACGTCGTCCAGGCTCACGCACCACCGCTCCCGGCGGACGACCCGCCGGTACCTCTCCGTGCCCTTCCGGACCTTCGTGCAGCTCTGGTAGTGCTCGGTGGTGTACCAGACGCGGGTCGTCCGGTGGGTGCCGCTGCCCGACCGTGAGGTGTGCCGGACCTGCCGGGTGGCGGGCCGGCACGTCCGGACGAGATGGGGGCGGGTGGCGTAGGCGGTCTTCCGGGAGACGTGGCGGACGGTGTCCTTGAGCCCCCGGACGCTGTCCGGGCTCGCCTGGGCCGTCCTGGCGGTGCCGCTCTGCCCGGAGTCGCCGGACCCGCCCCCGCACGCCCCCAGCCCCGCCACGAGCAAAGCCGTCACTCCGGCGACCAGCAGCCGACGCCCGTTGATCATCTCTCCCCCTGAGGTCGGCGGTCAGCGTAGCCGATCTCTGGCCCGAACTGATCGCTGGGTGATCTCGGTAAGGACTCGGCAAGAGCTCGGTGTGACGACCTGCCCCTCCCAGGCCGCCGTCCGCTCGGCCGTCCGCGCACGGCGTAGAGTCCCTGGCCGGGTCTGGTCGGATGCCGTGGAGGGAGTGCGCGATGTCGAGCCCACCGGAGCTCACCGTGGGACGGCTGCTGTCCTCCTGGCAACCGGACGTGCCCGCCCTGCTGGTCGTGGCCCTGCTCGGCGGTCTGTACGGCTGGGGCGTGCTGCGGTTGCGGCGGCGGGGCGAGCACTGGCCGCCGGCGCGACTCGCCGCGTTCGTGCTGCTCGGTCTCGGCACCCTCGTCGTGGCCACGATGTCGGCCCTCGCCGTCTACGATCACGTGCTGTTCTGGCCGGCGGCCGTGCAGAACATCCTCCTGGACCTGATCGCGCCGCTCGGCCTGGCCCTCGGCGACCCGCTGCGCCTGGCCGTCAGTGCCCTGCCCGAACCGGCCGCCGGGCGCCTGCGGCGCGCGATGAGCGGGCGGGTGGTCCGCCTGCTCACCTTCCCGCTGGTCAGCACCGCTCTCGTCCTGGCCACCGAACTGACGGTGTACTTCACGCCGTACTTCGAGACCGCCCTGCGCGACGGCTGGCTGCACCAGCTGATGTACCTCCATCTGCTGCTCGCCGGCAGCCTGTTCGTGGTGCCGGTGCTCACCCGCGAGGAGACCCTGCCCGCGTGGTGCACCCACCCCGTGCGGGCGGCGCTGGTCTTCCTCGACGGGATCATCGACGCGGTACCCGGCATCGTGGTGATGACCCACGGCACACTGATCGCCGGCGCCTGGTACCTGCACCACGCCCCTGCCTGGTCGCCCGACGTGCGGCACGACCAGCAGCTCGGCGGCGGCGCGATGATCAGCATCGCCGAACTGGTGGCGCTGCCCTTCCTGCTCGCGATCCTGGTCCAGTGGGCCCGCACGGAGCGCGCCGAGACGGTCGCGCTGGACCGCCGCCTGGCCACGGAGCTGGTCCCGGCGGCGCCCGCGGAGTCGGCCGAGCCCTCGCCGGATCTCGTACGGCCCTGGTGGGAGACCGAGAACAGCGCGGTCGCCCAGCGCATCCGGCAGCAGCGGCCCTGACCCGGGTCGGGTCTCAGCCGGCCGCCGGGTCCAGCACCAGGCGCCGTCCGTGCAACTCGCCGCGCTCCATGCGCCGATGAGCCTCCGCCGCCGAGCTCAGCGGCAGCACCTCCACGGCACGGAGACGCAGCAGCCCCGCGGCGAGGTGGTCGTTCACGCACTCCGCCGCCTCGGCCAGTTCGGCCACCGTGGCGTGCGAGATGACGAAACCCCGCAGTGAGCCGTCCTTCATGTACAGCGGGCCCACCGGCAGCACCGGTTCGGCCGCGGTGCCGGCCAGCAGCACGATCCGGCCCCGGTGGGCCGGCAGCGCGACCGCGGTGCGCAGGTCGTGCCGGCCGGAGGTGTCGATGTGCAGCTCCACCCCGCGCGGGGCGAGGGCGGCGAGACGGTCGCCCGGATCCCGGTAGTCGACCACCTCGGCCGCGCCCAGCGCCTGTACATGCTCATGGTCGCGCGGTGACGCCGTGGCGATCACCCGGGCGGCCAGCGTCACCAGCGCGCTGCCCACGTTGCCGGCCGCGCCGCCCACCAGGACCGTCCCACCGGCGCGCAGACCGCCGTGCGTGAACAGGGCGAGATACGCGGTCGCCCCGGGATGCGGAACGGCCACCGCCTCCTCGGCCGGCACGCCGGCCGGGAGAGACGGTAAAGACGGTCGCCCGGCACCGCCGCCTGCTCGGCCGCCGCGCCCTGACGCCCGTCGTGCCCCAGGCTGTTGCATCACACCGCCTCACCCGCGGCGAAACCCTCCGCGGCGGACGCCACCGTGCCCACCAGGTCCCGCCCGATGACGAAGGGGAACTGAAGCGGCGTACGGAAACGCCCGGAGCGTACGAAGCCGTCCACCGGGTCCACGGCCGTGGCCCGGACGTCGACCAGCACCTCCCCGGGACCGGGCACCGGCGCGGGCAGCACGCCGAAACGGATGACGTCGGGGGGAGCCGAGCTGTTCGATGTACGCGGCACGCATGCCGCCACCGTACGGCGCCGCTCATCCCTCCCGGTCGGACGACACGGGTCGGGGACGGTCTCCCTCCCCCGAAGGCGACCGTCCCCGAACCCTCCCCCGGCGCCGGACTGTGGTCCAGCCGACCGCGTGGTGCGGGTCGTGTGCTGTTACCAGCACATGACCGCTGTTTCCCCCGGACCCCACGCGGAGTACAGACGTACCCGGACGTAGTAGCGGCGGCCCTTGACGAGGCGGGCCCTGATCGTGGCGTTGTGCGGTTCTCCGCCGTCGTCCCGGCCGACGAGATAGCGCGGTTCGCCGTCCCGTTCCTCGAAGACCACCAGGACGGTGTCGCTCGCGCCGAAGGCGCCCACGGTGTACTCGCGGGTCTCCTGCGGATCGATCGAGAAGTCGGCCTGCTCGCCAGGCCCCAGACCGAGCGGCACGGACCGGAAGGGCTCCAGGGCCGGCGGCAGCGGCGCACCTGCCGGCGGGTACCAGCGCAGGGCGAACTCCTTGTCGGCCGAAGACAGCGTGCCCGGCGGGTGCAGACCGCCGCGGAACTGCTCCGGCTCCAGGATCAGCCCGTCCGGGAACGGATACTCCATGATCGACTGCGGGTCCCAGATGGAGCCGTTGGCCTCGTCCGGGTCCAGCTTGCGCAGGATGTTGAAGTACGTCCTGTCCCGGCCCCAGAAGTTCGGCGGGCCGGCGAGATCCGCGTACACGGCCTCGTCGTCGAAATGGATACCGGCGAACGGGCTCTGGTGCTCGTGCAGCATCCCCAGCGCGTGCCCGATCTCGTGCAGCGCCGTCCCGCGCTCCCCGGGCGCGGTCAGGTCCCAGCCGAAGTTCATGGTGCGCTCGTGCTGCCCGGCCCGCAGTGCGTCCCGGCCCACCGCCGACCAGGAACCGTCACCGAGCTGGAAGCCGATCCGCAGTTCGGCCTCCGAGCGGTCGCCGACCTCGACGAAGGTGATGCCGATGCCGAGGTCCCGCCACTCCTGGAAGCACGCGCGCACCACGTCCCGCTGCTGAGAGGTGCCGACCCACGACACCCGGCGCACCGACCCGGTCCCCGGTACGGGAATGACCGACGCGTCGCTTTCGCCGTCGAAGAAGCAGTAGTGCAGGACCGTGCCGTTGACCCACATCCGGTGTCCCGAGACCAGCGCACTGAGCCGCTCGGCGGTCAGCCCCGCGGTGAAGGCGGGGGCCGACTGCGGCGCGAGGCTGCAGTAGCGTCCGGTCATGCCGAACAGACTGCCGTGAGCAGGGTCACGGGCGCCTGAGTCGGGGTCTACTCAAGTCACCCTGTATCAGGGCTGAGTACTCGCACTCATACTCCCGTGACGACCTTCGAACGCGACGCGAAGACCCTCGAACTGCCCTGGCGGTTCACCGGCCGCGAGGACGAGCTGGAGCTGATCCGCCGCGCCCTCACCGCCGGCCACCTCGGCATCGTGGTCACCGGCCCGGCGGGCCGCGGCAAGACTCGCCTGGTCACCGAGGCGGTCCGGGGCAGCGACCGGGCCCGCGCGGCCGGCACGCCCGAGACCCGGCACATCCCCTTCGCCGCGTTCGCCCACCTGCTGCCCGAGACGGTCTCCCTGCACCGGGCGGTCCAACTCCTGTCCGGCGTACGGCTGCTGCTCATCGACGACGCCCATCTCCTGGACGACGCCTCGGCCGCCCTCGTCCACCAGCTCGCCGTGCACGGCCGTACCCGTCTGATCGTCGTCGCCGCGGACGACGTCCCGTGCCCCGGCGCCGTCTCCCGTCTGTGGACCGGCGAGCTGCTGCCCCGCCTCGCCCTGGAACCGCTGCCCCGCGAGGACACCGAGCACCTCCTCGCGGCCGGCCTCGGCGGCCCCCTGGAGCCGCTGACCCTCAACCGCCTGCTGCACCTGTCCCAGGGCGATCTGCGCCTGCTCCGCGACCTGGTCGACGCCCTGCGCGAACGCGGCCTTCTCGCCCGCTGCCCGGAGACCGACGAGTGGACCTGGCGCGGTCCGCTCCCGCTGACGGCGACCGTCCGCGAGCGCGGCACGCGGGTGCTGGACCACCCCCGGAGCGAGGCTCTCGCCCGGCTGGCCTTCTCGGAGCCGCTGCCGCTCCCCATGGACGACTTCCACCTCGGGGACCTCGAAGCCCTCGAGGTCGACCACCTCATCCGCCTCGACGACGGCGCCGTGCGCCTCGCCCGCCCTCTGCACGGCCCGGTGCTGCGGGCCGCGGCCGGCAGTCTGCGGGCAAGGCGCCTGGCCCGCACGCCGGAGCAGTGCGCGCCGGCGCTCGCCGCGGAGCGGGCGGCGTTGACCCGGGATATCGAAGAGACCGATGTGCGCGCGCTGCCGGCACCCGTGGGGGAGTGGCTCGCCCAGGAGGGCGTGCCGGTGCCGGCCGGCCATGCGGCCGTACGCGCGCGGTTCTCGCGGCTTCGGGGGGAGCTGCGGGAGGCGGCGGCCTGGGCGAGGGAGGGACTGCGGGAGGCGCCGGGCGACGCCTCCTGCCGTACCGAACTCGCCCTGGCCGCCGCGCAGTCGGGGGACCCGGCCACCGCCGAGCGGGCCCTGACGGGACAGCCGGCCTTGGACGGGGCCGCCGCCTGGCTGGCGGTGGCCAGGGGGGACGTGGAGGGGGCGGCCCTGGAGGCGTACGGGGCGGAGGACCCCTACGGCCTCTACGACGCCGTCCGGCTCGGCGCCCCGGAGAAGGTCGCCGACCGCCTTCCGGCGGGCGGGGTGCTCGCCCTGCACGCGGAGGCGCTGGCGCAGGCCGACGGACCGGGCCTGGACCGCGCGGCGGAGGCGCTGGAGGAGCGTGGCTTCCTGCTCTTCGCCGCGGAGGCGCGGGCTCAGGCGGTACGGGCCCACCGCGACCCGCACGCCGCGCGCACGTCACGCACGCGTGCCGTCGCCCTGGCCCGCCGCTGCCAGGGTGCCCGCACCCCGGCCCTGTCCGGCCTGGTCCTGGGCGAACTGACCGCCCGTCAGCGGCAGATCGTCACCCTCGCGGCGACGGGCCTGAGCAACCGTCAGATCGCCGAACGCCTGACCCTTTCCATCCGCACGGTCGGCAATCACCTCTACAGCGCCTACGCCCGCCTCGGCGCGAACGACCGCTCGGCACTCCCATGGCTCATGGACCTCCCCGACACGGAGACGGCCTGAGCCCCCTGAACAGGCGGTCTGACCCCCGGTATTCGGGGGAGGGGTCAGGCCGCCACCTCATGCAGTCATCCGGCCGTGGCCGGTGGTCTAAGCGTGGTCCTCGCCGTCGTTCGCGGCGTACGGGTGTACCTGGCGGTCGTCGTTGAACGGGATGAACCAGTCGTTCACTCCGAGGCCGTCCGTGGCCGGCTCGTACAGCCACTCGTGGTCGAGGTCCTCGCACACGGTGGCGGTGAAGATCTCCAGGGCCACGCTGACCTCGTCGGTGAGCAGACCGTGCAGGTCGGCCGTCACCTCCGCCTGGGCGAGGAGGAACTTCATCAGCAACTCCTCGGCGACACAGCTCAGTTCGCCGAAGTGCGGCTGGGCGAGGCGTCCGGTCATGGTGATCGCCGTGACGATCAGACGGCGCGCGAACAGAACCGTGTACTGGAGGGCGAACTGCGACGGCAGGTCGTCGAGGATCATGAACGGCGCGTCGCTCTCGGCGACGGTCGGGCCCTCCTCCTCCAGCCCCGCCAGGTCCGTGAACAACTGGTCGACGAGGAGGTCGACCGCGTGGACGAGGGCACCGGCCGCGACCTCGGCCGCCTCGCGACCGACGGTCCCTTTCTCGTCTCCATAACCGAAGGCCGACAGTGGGAAGGCCCGCAGGCTCGGGGCGAGCGAGCGCAGTCGGGTGCGCATCTCCTCGATCTCGGCCTCGTCCAGACGGGACGGCGAGACGGCGGGTTCGAACTCCGCATGCCGGCGCGCGCGTTCGGCGGGGTCGGCCGGCGGCGCGTCCGGGCCGTCGGCCGCGTCGAGGCTCTCCTGGAGCAGATCGGGGTGGAGATCCACCTCGCACCGCGTGATCTCCCAGTCGGCCAGCAACTCACTGCGCTCCAGCAGTTCCGCGACGACCTCCCGCGCCGCGTCCTCCGCGAACTCCAGCGCCGGCGCGTCGACGAAGAGCTTCAGCAGGGCTCCTTCGGGATGGACGGCGATGAAGTCGTCCGTCAGGTCTACCTGCATCCCGTCTGGACCCTCGATGGCCTCGATCGAGTCGAGGCCCTTGCGCAGCAGGAAGATCGCACCCTCGCGCTGCAGGGCGTCGAGTTCCTGGGCACCCCGAGCGAGGTGCACGTCCACAGTCACCGCGTATGTCACACGATCATGGTGCCTGAGCCACCGCGCCCACGGCAGGGGAACCCCCCGCCATCCTCATGCCGCCCCGAACGCCGTGAACGCCCACCCCGTCGCCTGGTGCAGGGCGTCGTCCGGCAGCGCGGCCCGCGCGTCCCGCAGCGCCTCCGCCAGGGACAGCCCGTCGGCGAGGCCCTTGTGCAGCGCCAGCATCAGCGGCACCACCGCGTGGTCGTTGACCGGTGCGCTGCTCGCCACCACCCCGGCCGTGCCCAGCGGCAGCAGCGCGGTGACCAGACCGAGCAGCTCGTCGGCGCCCACCGCGGCGAGCCGGGCGGTGTCGCAGCTGGACAGGATGATCCGGTACGGGCTGCGGTCCAGCCGCTCGAAGTCATGGACGATCAGCGGCCCGTCGGCCATCCGCAGCGAGGAGAACAGCGGACTGTCGGCGCGGAAGGTGCCGTGCGCGGCGATGTGCGCGAGCGCGGCCCCGTCCAGCTCCTCCAACACCCGCGGCACGCGCGCGTCCTCGTGCTCCAGCAGCGTCGGCCTGCCGTACCGGTCGGCGAGTTCGGGCACCTCCGCGCCACCGGTCGCCAGCCCCGGCCCCCGCACCAGCACATGGCGGTCCCGGGGCGGCGGCGCGGTCTCCCGCGCCCGCAGCCAGCCGCTCGCCGAAGGCGACACACTGAGCACCCGTTCCCGCAGCGCCGGCAGCAGAGCCCAGGGCACACGGTGCAGCCGGCCCGGTGGTACGACCACGACGGGCCCGGAGCCAAGATGCGCCGCGGCAGGGCCGAGCAGCAGCTCCTCAAGGCGCCGTCCCATGGCCTCCACCAGCGGCAGCCGCGCCTCCGCGCCGGGGTGGGCCAGCCGC
The DNA here is from genome assembly GCF_040612015.1 of Streptomyces sp. NPDC006476. Lineage (NCBI taxonomy): Bacteria > Bacillati > Actinomycetota > Actinomycetes > Kitasatosporales > Streptomycetaceae > Streptomyces > Streptomyces sp. NPDC006476. The sequence goes on from NZ_JBEXPK010000012.1 coordinate 46,260, forward strand.
CGCAGCCCCGCCTGCACGTGCTCCGCCTCGGCCTCGGCGTCCGCGAGCAGCCCCGCTTCGAAGCGCCGTACCCGCCCGTCCCCGCACAGCAGCACCTGCACCCGGCCGTCCAGTACGGCGAGCTCCACCAGCCGTGTCCCGCCCAGCCGGTCCAGCAGCCGGCCGGGGTCGAAGCGGTCCTCGGCGCCGGGCCTGTCGCCGCGCATGTGCAGGGTGCGCGAGCGGATCTCGCGTTCCAGGCGCCGCTGTTCGCGCTCCAGGGCCGGAACGGGACGGCCGCCGCCGCGGGCCTCCTCCGCGCGCGCGGCGATCTCCCGGAAGGCGGTCAGCTGGCCGAGCAGCTCCGGATCGGCCGGCGGCCGGGCCGGCGGGGTGGACAGGGCGGTGGCCCGCCAGCGCTCGCTCCACATCAGCAGCCGGCGCGGCTCGCCGGAGTCCAGGCTGACCCGCTGGGCCAGCGCGGCCAGTTCCGCGCCCTGCGCGGTGGCGCGGGCCCGCAGCTCCGAGGCGCCCAGCGTCATCCGGTGGTCGTCGAGCACGTCGAGTCCGCGCCGGCACGCCTCCAGGACGCCCCGCCGGGAACCGGCGACCCGGGCCCGCAGTGCCTGCGCCGCCCACCCGGTCATCCGGGCCAGCGGCGGTCCGCTGTGCCGGCTGCGCGCGGCGACGGCCAGATGCCGTTCCGCGTCCTGCGTCCAGTCCAACGACAGGGCGATACGGCCCGCCAGCAGGGAGGCCTCGGGAGCGGCCGGCGCGCCGAAGGAGGCGAGCCGTTCGGCGACCGCCGCCGCGTCCGCGACCAGGCGTCCCGAAGCGCGCCCGGCGGACAGCCGTGCCTCGATCAGCACCAGCCGGGCATGCGTCTCCCACCAGGGCCGCCGCTGCCCGGCGAACGACCGTACAGCCAGCGCGGCGCGGGCGATCGCGGTGTTCGCGTCACCCGCGAGGCGGGCCGCCCGGGCCGCGACCAGCAGCAGCTCCGCCTTGCGGGTGGACTGCCCGCCGATGCCGTCGATCACCCCGATCGCCGCGTCGGCCACGGCGAGTGCCTCCGGGGCGAGTCCGGCCGCCATCAGCACCTCGCAGCGCCGGATGGAGAGCATGAACGACGGCGTGCCGAGCTTGGCGTACCGCTCCTCGGCCTCGTCGAGCAGCCGCAGCGCGACCGGCACGTCACCCTGCCGGAAAGCGGCGAGACCCCGGCTCTCCACGACGTCCGCCTTGTCGTGGTCCTGGCCGGTGGTGTCCCACAGCTCCTCGGCCGCCGCGAAGTCGGCGTCCGCCCGGTCCACGGCGCCCAGCGCCAGATGCACGGTGGCCCGGAGGGTCAGCGCCCGCGCCGTCCAGATGACGTCGTCGACCTGCCGCAGCACGGGAATCGCCCGCCGTACGTCCTCCAGTGCCTCGCGGTGCCGGCCCAGCACCCAGGAGGCGTAGGCCCGGCGGAAGAGCACCCGCGCGCGGGTGTGCCCGCTGCTCACGGCGACACCCCGCTCCAGCGCCTCCAGGCCCTGCCGGGTGCGGCCCGCGTGGATCAGCGCGACGCCGAGCGCGGCCAGGACGTCGGCCTCCCGGTCCGGGGACTCCGCGCGCACGGCGAGATCACGGGCGCGGCGCAGATGGTGCAGGGCAAGCCTGAGGTCGCCCCAGTCCCGCTGCCAGATCCCGATCGCCTGGTGCGCCACGGAGGCGTGCCACGGCGACGGGTCGTCCTCCAGCACGCCCCGGGCCCGCGCCAGGGCCTCGTTCGGGGCGGCGAACACCATCGGCAGCAGTTCGAGAACCGAGTCGCTTCCCGCTGTCACCCCACGGATGGTAGTGGCCCTGGTTGCACCCGACACCGTTTTGGCGCTGTATCAGCTGTATCAATGAACGGCCCGGCGACTCTGAACTGACGACAGTCGCCTCAAGGGGGAGGACACGCCATGGCACCACAGCGATTCCATGAACAGTTCGACCAGATCCAGCGTTCCATGCCCGACGTCCCCCTCGCGCTGGGGCCGGACGACGCGGCGGAGTTCATCTACGAGAAGGGCGTGGTCCTCGCCCGGGACGGCGAGGAGGCGCGGCTCGTCGAGGACACCGTGCGCGACCATTTCACGGCGGCCACCGGTCTGAGCGGCGACCAGGTGCGCCGGGCGGGCCCGGAGACCAACCGCTCGGGCGTGACCCGCATCCAGGTCGGCGATCCCGGCCACGGCGACCGGCGGGGCGACCGGGCCGTGGCGCACGCCCTGCGCTCGATGCGCGAGCACGAGGGCCGCTCCGGACGCCGGCTGGTCAGCCGCAACCACGTGGTGTCCATCGCGGTCAACTCCTGCCCGGGTGACGAGCCCGTGCCCTCCCCCCTCACCCAGGGCACCAACCCGGTCCCCACCGAGCTGCCCCACGACCCCGACAGCGCCGTGGCCGTCCTGGTCGTCGACAACGGCCTCACCCACGACTACGGGCTGGTCCCGCTGCTCGCCCACGTCCAGGGCGACCTGCACGGCACCGAGACCGACAGCGCGGGCAACCTGCTGCAGTACGTCGGCCACGGCACCTTCATCGCCGGCCTGGTCGCGGCCGTCGCGCCCAACACCGACATCACCGTCCGCAGCACCCTGAACGACGCCGGTGCGGTCCTGGAGTCCGAGTTCGGCCAGCGGCTGTTCGACGCGATCGACGCGAACGGCTGGCCGGACATCATCAGCCTCTCCGCCGGCACCTCCAACGGCCGCACCGACGGCCTGCTGGGCGTGGAGAGCTTCATGCAGGAACTGCGCGGGCAGCGCACCCTGCTGGTCGCGGCGGCCGGCAACAACTCCAGCGCCACCCCCTTCTGGCCCGCCGCCTACGCCTCTCTGCCCGACTACCAGGACTCGGTGCTGTCGGTGGGCGCCCTGCGCAGCGACGGCGAGTTCGGCGCGTGCTTCACCAACCACGGCGCGTGGGTGAACGCGTACGCCCCCGGGGAGCGCCTCACCAGCACCCTGACCGGCTTCGACGCGCCCGTGCCGTACGTCTACCAGCACACCACCTACGACGCCTGCCGTTACGGCTTCACCTACGCCTGCACCTGCCAGTACCCGCGCCACACCGGAGTGCTCAGCGAGACCGGCGCGCTCACCCCCGGCAAGGCCGACCAGGTGATGTTCGAGGGCTACGCGCACTGGAGCGGAACCTCCTTCGCCACCCCGGTGGCCGCCGGGCTCGTCGCCGCCTACATGACCGCCAACAAGGAGAGCGACCCGCGCGTGGCCCGCACCCAGCTGCTGGCCGGGAACACCAGCTACGCGGAAGTGCGCGGGGCACACGCTCCGGCGCTGCTCCCGGCGGGTTGGCGCCCGTCGCCGGTCACGCTGCTCGCCGCTCCCGCATGAGGTGCGGAACCTCCCCCTCCACGGCGTACGATGACAGGCCGTACACGAGGAGTGGGGCCGTGGAACGAGGAGATGTCGGCGCGCAGGTCAGGTCCGCCGTCGACGGCGACGCGGCGGCCTGGAAGGCGCTCGTCGAGGGGCTGAGCCCACTGGTGTGGTCCGTCGTGCGCTCGCACCGGCTCTCGGACGCCGACGCGCACGAGGTGTACCAGACCGCGTGGTTCCGCTTCGCCCAGCATCTGGGGCGCATCCGCGAACCCGACAAGGCCGGTTCCTGGCTGGCGAGCACCGCGCGGCACGAGTGCCTGAAGGTGCTCAAGAACATGCGGCGGCTCACTCCGACGGACGATCCCCAGCTGCTCGACCGGGTCAGCGAGGACCGTACGCCCGAGCAGTCGTTACTCGATCTGGAGGAGGCCGACGCCCAGACCGAGCGCATCCGGCACCTGTGGCAGGAGTTCGAGGAACTGGGCGAGCGGTGCAGGCAGTTGCTGCGTGTCCTGATGGCCACGCCGCCGCCCAGCTACCAGGAGGTGTCCGCGGCCCTCGGGATCGCCGTGGGCAGCATCGGTCCGCTGCGCCAGCGCTGTCTGCGGCGCCTGCGGGCGCGACTCGAAGCACGGGGGGCGGTGTGAGGGACATGGGTGACATGGGTGACCTGAACGGCGAGGAAACCTTCGACGGCGAGGAACCGCTCGACGACGGGTCGTTCGACGAGGAATCGTTCGACGGAGAGGACCTGGGGCTCGATCTCCTGGAGGAGGAGTTGCGCCGGGGCGCGGCGATCCTCGACCCGCTCCCGGCCGAACTGCGGCAGATCGCCGTGGAGGCCTTCGTCCTGCACGACCTCGACGCCAAGATCGCCGAGCTGACGTTCGACTCCGTGGTCGACGCCATCCCGGTGCGGGGAGCCGTCGACGTGCCGCGCATGCTGACCTTCCACGCGGGCGGGCTGACCGTCGACGTGGAGCTGAGCGCCCAGGGCCTGATGGGGCAGGTGCTGCCGCCGCAGACCGCCCGGGTCGAGGTGCTCAGGGGCCTGCGGGCCGCGGCGCCCCTGACGACCGACGCCATGGGCCGCTTCGTGTACGAGGAGTCCCCGGCCGGCCCGTTCGCCCTGCGTCTGCGCACCGACGAGGGAGTCCTCGTCACGGACTGGCTCACGGCCTGAAGCACGCCCCGGACCCTGCCCTCACCACGTGACGGGCAGGGTCTCGACCAGGGTGGCCAGCGCGGAGGCCAGCCGGTCGAGGCCGGGGCCCGCCGGTCCGCCCGGCTCGGTCATGTACGTGTCCCGCCGGATCTCCACCATCAGCGCGCCGACCCGGGCATCCGTGCCGTAGAACTCCAGCGGTACGTACGTCCCGCTGAAGGGGCTGTCCAGCCCGGTCTCCCCGCACGGCGCGAACGCCTCCCGCGCGGCCGCCAGAAGCCCGGGCGGCGTGTGGAAGGGGTCGGTGCCGAGACAGACCGGCGGTCGCGGTCCCGCGCCGTGCAGTTCGTACGGCAGCGCCGTGCTGGGGTAGGAGTGCACGTCGACGACGACGGCCCGTCCGGTGCTCGCCAGACGGTCGCCCACGGCGTCCGTCATGGCCCGCGCGTACGGCCTGAAGTAACGCTCGACGAGCGGCTCGGGGTCGGTGTCGGCGGGCCGCAGTGCCTCCCGGTGCGTGGTGCGCGTGTAGACCGCGCCCATCCCGACGGCCAGCATCTCCTCCCGCTCGTCCGGGAAGCGTTCGGGGTCGACGACCAGCCGCGAGAGCCGGTTGACGAACCGCCAGGGGGCCGTCCCCGCCAACCGCGCCGCCGCCTCGGCCAGTTCCGCCGTATGCGCGTCCGTGATGTGGTCCAGCTCCCGCTCCAGCGCCGCGTCGTCCAGCACGATGCCCGCGCGCACCTCGGCCGGTATCGCCCGTGCGGAGTGCGGCACATGGAGGATCACGGGGGAGTCGGCGGCACCGGGCAGGAGGTCGAACGGGGCGGCGGGATCGGGCACGGGCTGCTCCGGCGGGCGTTGTCGGTGGGCGGTGTCAGAAGGCGTTGTCAGTGGGGCGTGGCAGCATCAAAGGTGCCACATCGACGAGCACGAACTCGGGGGAGCACCCATGCCCATCAGCAACGAGAAGGCCGCGTCCCGTCAGTTCCTGGAGGTTTTGTACGAGGACGAGTACTTCCCGGACCACGTCCTCGACAAGGGCCGGGCGGTGCTGGTCGCCCTGTGCGAACGCATCGAGGCCGAGCGGCCCGCCGACCTGGCCGCGCTCTACGCCCTGACGCAGGCGGCCACCGAGGAGTTCAACGCGCTGGAGGCCGAGTTCGAGGCGGCGGGCAGCGAGATCGAGACGGTGGCCCGGGAGGAGATAGGCGGCGACTTCTGGTTCATCGCCCAGGCCTACGGCTTCGACGACGCGGACGTGGAGGAGCTGATCGCGACGCGCGAGTGGTGAAGCGGGTGGCCACTCACCAGCCGGCCCGGGCTCGAACTCAACCGGTCAGCAGGGTGCGGACCAGCGCGGCGACCTGTGCCGTCTCGATCAGGAACCCGTCGTGCCCGTACGGCGACTCGATGATCCGCAGCCGGTCCGCGGACGGGATCAGCGCGGCCAGCTCCGCCTGCTGGGCGAGCGGGTAGAGGCGGTCGGAGTCGACGCCGGCGACCAGGGTGGGGGCGGTGACCCGGCCGAGCGCGGCCCGCAGGCCACTGCGGCCGCGGCCCACGTCGTGGGCGTTCATGGCCTCCGACAGCACGACATAGCTGCCCGCGTCGAAGGGCGCGCCGGAGTGCGCGTGCGGACACGCGTCGGCACAGCGGGGAGGGAGGGCGATCGGCTGGAGGGGAGCGTCAGCTCACGGCACGACAAGAAGTGGTGGTGACACGCACGTAGTCCACGTGGCGTCGGGTCACGAGCACCGTCACGCGACGAGAGAACCACACGAGGTCACGGCGGAACAGCGGCGCGTTCCGCCTGACATACAGACTTCACGAACGACGGAACTCGGCCATCTCCGCGCGATCGCGCGGAGATGGCCGAGTGGCGGGGAGAGACGGGTCCGGGCGTCCGGTGGGCGGTCAGGCGGCGCCGCTCACGCCGGGGGCGACGAAACGGCGGTGAAGGGGGGAGAACCGGGTCTCGGGCTCGCCGGTGATCCCGGCCTCCTTGACGGCGGCGGCCAGCCGCTCGGCGAAGAACCGCTCGAAGTCCGACTGGGCGTTCCACACGTCGGTGACGTACAGCGCGCCCCCGTCGAACCAGGCCGCGTGCAGCACGGCGCCCTCCGGTACCTCTTCCTCCCAGCGCACGGTGTCCCGTACGGCGTCGTACTGCTCGGGTGTGACTCCCGCCCAGCGCATGGACAACACAACAGCCATGGCGATGCCTCCTTGGGTTCGGTTTCCCCCTGTCGAGTACACCGGCACGGGACGCCGTCCGCGCGTCGCGCTGGGCCGTTGGTGACATGGCGCTGCCCCGGCCGGGCGGTGCGCCGGCCGGGGCAGGGAAGCCGCCGGTGGGCCTGTCGGGCCCCTCGGGTCAGCTCAGGGAGGCCAGGGCCTCGTTCCAGGTGGCCGACGGGCGCATGACCGCGGCGGCCTTCGCCGGGTCGGGCTGGTAGTAGCCGCCGATGTCCGCCGGGTTGCCCTGGACGGCGTTCAGCTCCTCGACGATCTTCTGCTCGCCCGCGGCGAGCGTCTCGGCGAGCGGCTGGAAGGCCTTGGCGAGCTCGGCGTCGTCGGTCTGCTGCGCCAGCTCCTGCGCCCAGTACAGGGACAGGTAGAAGTGGCTGCCGCGGTTGTCGATACCGCCGACGCGCCGGGTCGGGGACTTGTCCTCGTTGAGGAAGGTCGCCGTGGCGCGGTCGAGGGTGTCGGCCAGGACCTTGGCGCGGGCGTTGCCGGTGGCCGTGGCGTACTGCTCCAAGGAGGGCACCAGCGCGAAGAACTCACCGAGGGAGTCCCAGCGCAGGTAGTTCTCCTTGACCAGCTGCTGGACATGCTTGGGCGCGGAGCCGCCGGCGCCCGTCTCGAACAGGCCGCCGCCCGCCATCAGCGGGACGACCGACAGCATCTTGGCGCTGGTGCCCAGCTCCAGGATGGGGAAGAGGTCGGTGAGGTAGTCACGCAGGACGTTGCCGGTGACGGAGATGGTGTTCTCGCCGCGGCGGATGCGCTCCACCGACAGCTTGGTGGCCTCGACGGGGGCAAGGATGCGGATGTCCAGGCCCTCGGTGTCGTGCTCCTGCAGGTAGGCGTTGACCTTGGCGATCAGGTTGGCGTCGTGCGCGCGGGTCTCGTCCAGCCAGAAGACGGCCGGGTCACCGGTGGCGCGGGCGCGGGTGACGGCGAGCTTCACCCAGTCCTTGATCGGGGCGTCCTTGGTCTGGCAGGCGCGGAAGATGTCGCCCGCGGCGACCGGCTGCTCGATCAGGACGTTGCCGTTCTGGTCGACCAGGCGGACCGTGCCGGCGGCCTTGATCTCGAAGGTCTTGTCGTGGGAGCCGTACTCCTCGGCCTTCTGCGCCATCAGGCCCACGTTGGGGACCGAGCCCATGGTGGACGGGTCGTAGGCGCCGTTGGCCCGGCAGTCGTCGATCACGGCCTGGTAGACGCCTGCGTAGGAGGAGTCCGGCAGGACCGCGACGGTGTCGGCCTCCTGGCCGTCCGGGCCCCACATGTGGCCGGAGGTGCGGATCATGGCCGGCATGGAGGCGTCGACGATGACGTCGGAGGGGACGTGCAGGTTGGTGATGCCCTTGTCGGAGTCGACCATGGCCAGCGCCGGGCCCTCGGCGAGCTCCGCCTCGAAGGACGCCTTGATCGCGTCGCCCTCGGGCAGGGCGTCCAGGCCCTTGAGGATGCCGCCCAGACCGTCGTTCGGGGACAGACCGGCGGCGGCGAGCGCGGCGCCGTACTGCTCGAAGGTCTTCGGGAAGAAGGTACGCACCACGTGACCGAAGATGATCGGGTCGGAGACCTTCATCATGGTGGCCTTCAGGTGCACCGAGAACAGCACATCCTCGGCCTTGGCGCGGGCGATCTGCGCGGTGAGGAACTCGCGCAGCGCGGCCACGTGCAGCACGGAGGCGTCGACGACCTCGCCCTCGAGGACCGGTACCGACTCGCGCAGCACGGTGGTGGTGCCGTCCTCGGCGGCCAGCTCGATCCTGAGCGCACCGGCCTCGGAGATCACGACGGACTTCTCGGTGGAGCGGAAGTCGTTCTCGCCCATGGTCGCCACGTTGGTCTTGGAGTCGGCCGACCAGGCGCCCATGCGGTGCGGGTGGGTCTTGGCGTAGTTCTTGACCGAGGCGGGGGCGCGGCGGTCGGAGTTGCCCTCGCGCAGGACCGGGTTCACGGCGGAGCCCTTGACCTTGTCGTAGCGGGCCTGGATCTCCCGCTCCTCGTCGGTCTTCGGGTCGTCCGGGTAGTTCGGCAGCGCGTAGCCCTGGGCCTGCAGCTCGGCGACGGCGGCCTTCAGCTGCGGGATGGACGCCGAGATGTTCGGCAGCTTGATGATGTTGGCCGCGGGCGTCTTGGCCAGCTCGCCCAGCTCGTGCAGGGCGTCGGGGATGCGCTGGTCCTCGGCCAGGTACTCCGGGAACACGGCGATGATCCGCCCGGCCAGCGAGATGTCCCGCGTCTCCACGGAGACACCCGCCTGCGAGGCGTACGCCTGGACCACCGGCAGGAAGGAATACGTCGCCAGGGCCGGGGCCTCGTCAGTGTGCGTATAGATGATGGTCGAGTCAGTCACCGGGTGCTCCGCTCCACGTCTGCAACATTGCTCGACATCAAGATATCTCGTGACCGAGGCCGGCTCGACAGGGGTCCGTGCAACCAATGCGTCGCATCCCGGGTCATGGATGTGGATCGTGCACCTGATCGCGTCTGATCGTCGACGGCCGGGACCGACCGACCGGCCGCCCGAGCGAAAGCTGACCATGAGATATCGCACCCGAGTGACGGCCCCCGCGGCCGCTCTGATCGGCACGGCCGCTGCACTGACCGTGGGGGGAACCGCGCAGGCCACCGAGAAGGACAAGGGCACCCCGGGGCCCGAGACCCTCGACGACCCCGTCTTCCCGAGCCTCGGCAACGACGGCTACCGCGTCGCCGCCTACCACCTCGACCTCGCCTACGACGCCACGACCCGGCTCGTCGACGCCACGGCGACCCTGCGCATCCGCACCACCCAGGCCCTCACCCGGCTCTCCCTGGACGCCCTCGGCCTGGACATACGCTCCGTCCGCGTCGCCGGCCGGCCCGCCGCCTTCGAGCAGGCGAACGAGAAGCTGCGCATCACCCCCGCCCGCTGTCGCCGTCGCGTCGGAGGTCTCCGGCCAGGACCTGTCCGGCTTCCTGCGGGACTGGCTCTATGGCACGAAGACCCCCCGGATGCCCGGTCACCCGGACTGGACGGTCACGCCGGTCAGCTCCTCGCTCGCGCCGCGCCGGCGGACGGGCGGGTACCACGACAACTCGGCCACCCTGTAGATCACTCCAGGTGGGCGACGTTCGCGTCGCCCACCTCCTGCGGGCCGCGTTGCTGCGGGATCGACACCGACCCCTGCTGCAGCGCCACCGTCCGCGTCGGCGCCGGGATGCGGATGCCCTCCTCGCGGTAGCGCCGGTGCAGTTGCTTGATGAACTCGTGCTTGATGCGGAACTGGTCGCTGAACTCGCCCACGCCCAGGATCACCGTGAACCCGATCCGGGAGTCGCCGAAGGTGTGGAAGCGGATCGCCGGCTCGTGCTCCGGTACGGCCCCGCTGACCCCGGTCATCACGTCGGAGACCACCTCCAGGGTGACCCTCTCGACGTGCTCCAGATCGCTGTCGTACCCGACGCCCACCTGGACCAGAATGGTCAACTGCTGCTCGGGGCGCATGAAGTTGGTCATGTTCGCCTTGGCGAGCTGCCCGTTGGGGATGACGACCAGGTTGTTGGAGAGGGCGCGAACCGTGGTCTGGCGCCAGTTGATGTCCTCGACGTACCCCTCCTCGCCGCTGCTGAGCCGGATGTAGTCGCCGGGCTGCACGGTCTTGGACGCCAGGATGTGGACGCCCGCGAAGAGGTTGGCGAGGGTGTCCTGCAGGGCCAGCGCGACCGCCAGGCCGCCGACACCGAGGGCGGTGAGCATCGGGGCTATGGAGATGCCGAGCGTCTGCAGCACCACCAGGAAGCCGAGTGCCAGCACCAGGACCCGGGTGATGTTCACGAAGATCGTGGCCGACCCGGCGACCCCGGAGCGGGACTGGGTGACGGTCCGTACCAGACCGGCGATGACCCGGGCCGCCGTCAGCGTCACCACGAGGATGAGGACGACGGTCAGCGACTGGTTGACGTGTTTCTGGACGGTCCTCGTCAGCGGGAGCACCCCGCCCGCGGAGGCCGCACCGCCGAGGAACGCCGCCCACGGCACCACCGTCCGCAGCGCGTCCACGATGACGTCGTCACCGCTCCAACGCGTCCGGTCGGCGTGCTTGCCCAGCCACCGCATCAGTATGCGCAGCAGGAACGCCGCCAACAGCCCCGCCACCAGCGCGACTGCGGCGATGACCAGATCGTCCACGGTGAGCGCTCGGTTCACCGACTACCTCCAAGTCCAGGATGTGCAACCGCTCATCCTGCCTTATCCGGCAGAGGAGTTCGCCCCGCGCGAAGGGCCGTACCGTACGGATCCGGACAGACCGCCGCCGTGCGGCCCGGGCGACCCTCAGATCACCTTCAGGCGCACCAGCGCGCCCAAGGTCAGTGCCCCCGGTAGCAGGGGCAGCCACACCGTGATGATCCGGTAGGCCAGGACCACCGCCGTCGCCACGGCCGCCGGTGCGCCCGCCGCGACCAGGGCCACGATCAGCGCCGCCTCCACCGAGCCGAGCCCGCCCGGGGTGGGTACCAGGGCCACCGCGACCGTCGCCGCGAGGTAGGCCACCGCCATGTGCACGGGCGGCACGGGCAGCCCCAGGGACATGCCGACCAGGACGAGACCGGCCGCCTGAAGGGCGGGGAAGGCGAGCGAGCCGCCCCACAGGGCGAGGGCGCGGCACGGGCGGGTGTGCACCGAGCGCAGTTCGCCCAGAGCGGTCCGCAGGAAGGTCAGGACGGTGGTCCGCAGCCGTCGTACGAGGGCGAGGACCGTCACGGCGACGACCGCGACCGCGCCGACGGTCAGCAGCAGGGGAGCCGCCGAGCCGTGCGGGAGCAGATCGCCGAAGCGCAGCGCGTCGGGGAACGCGACCAGCAGGACGAGCAGCAGACCCACCCGGGTGACCGACTCGGCCAGCAGGTACAGGGCCAGCGCGGCGGAGGAACGGGCCAGCGGGATGCCGCACACCGTCATGAAACGCAGATTGACCGCCCCCGCGCCGAGGCCGGTCGGGAGCAGATGGTTGGCCGATCCGGCGGCGAACTGCGTCGCGAGCAGCCGCCGCCTGGGCAGCCGGTCGACGACCGCGCCCTGCCGGGTGAACGCGGCCGCCACCCAGGTCAGACAGGTGGCGCCGGCCGCGGCCAGCAGCCACGGCCACTCGGCCGAGCGCAGATGGCCGAAGCCCTCCACGAGCACGTCCCGGTGCTGCACGGCGACGACGGTGACCAGCAGGAGCGGAAGAAGGCACAGAATCTGGCGGACCGGGACGCGACGGGGGAACCGTCCCGGAGTGAGGGGGCCTTGGGGAAGTTGAACCGCAGTCACATCTGAAGATGGTCTCCGCACCGCGCCAACTGCGGGTTGCGGAATCGCGGACAGCGTCTTACGGACGGAAAGCGGCTGGGGAGGCAGGGCCATGGAGTCCTTCGGGGCAGGGGACGATGCGACGGAAAGGTTGACCTCAACAACGCTCGAGGTTCTACGTTCTCTCCCATGAGCATGGAGACCACAGCGTGGACACAGCTGCACAGTGTCATGACCGCCCAGCAGGAACGGCGACCCGTGGCGCGCGCCACCCTGCGCCGCATCGCCGCGTTCGCCCGACCGCACCGCGCCCGTATCGCACAGTTCGTGCTCCTCGGGGTGGTGACCGCCCTGCTCGCCGTGGCGACCCCCGTGCTCGCCGGACATGTCGTCGACGCGATCGTGTCGCGGGGTGACCAGGGCACGGTCGTCCGCCTCGCGCTGCTCATCGCGCTGATCGCGGTGGCCGAGGCGGCGCTGGGCATCCTCGGCAGAAGACTCTCGGCGACGCTCGGGGAGGGACTCATCCTCGATCTGCGCACGGCTGTGTTCGATCATGTGCAGCGGATGCCGGTCGCGTTCTTCACACGCACTCGTACGGGAGCGCTGGTCTCCCGACTCAACAACGACGTCATCGGCGCCCAGCGCGCGTTCAGCAACACCCTGTCCGGAGTGGTCAGCAACGTCGTCACGCTGGTGCTCACGCTCGCCGTCATGGTCACCCTGTCCTGGCAGATCACCCTGCTCGCGCTGGTCCTGCTCCCGCTGTTCGTCGTGCCCGCCCGGCGCATGGGCAGCCGGATGGCGCGGATGCAGCGCGAGGCCGCGACCCTGAACGCGGCGATGGGCACCCGGATGACCGAGCGCTTCTCCGCGCCGGGCGCCACGCTGGTCAAGCTGTTCGGGCGCCCGGAGGAGGAGTCGGCGGAGTTCGCGGCCCGCGCCCGCCGCGTCGCCGACATCGGAGTGCGCACGGCCACGGCCCAGTCGGTGTTCATGACGGCGCTGACCCTGGTCTCCTCCCTGGCCCTCGCCCTGGTCTACGGCCTCGGCGGCTGGTTCGCCCTGCGCGGCACCCTGGAGCCGGGTGCCGTCGTGTCCCTGGCCCTCCTGCTGACCCGCATGTACGCCCCGCTCACCGCGCTCGCCGGCGCCCGCGTCGAGGTGATGAGCGCGCTGGTCAGCTTCGAGCGCGTCTTCGAGGTGCTCGACCTCGAGCCGCTCATCGAGGAGAAGCCGGACGCCCGCGACGTCCCCGAGGGCCCGGTCGCCGTCGAGTTCGACGACGTCCGCTTCGGCTATCCGTCCGCCGACAAGGTCTCCCTCGCCTCCCTGGAGGAGGTCGCCTCCCTCGACACCCGTGGCGGCGACGAGGTCCTGCACGGCATCTCCTTCCGCGCCGAACCCGGCCGGACCGTCGCCCTCGTCGGCTCCTCCGGCGCCGGCAAGTCGACCATCGCGCAGCTGCTGCCACGGCTGTACGACGTCGACGGGGGCGCCGTCAGGGTCGGCGGGGTGGACGTGCGCGACCTGAGCGCCGGCTCCCTGCGCGCGACCCTCGGCATGGTCACCCAGGACGGTCACCTCTTCCACGACTCCGTCCGCGCCAACCTCCTCCTCGCCCGCCCGGAGGCGACCGAGCCCGAACTGTGGGACGCGCTGCGCCGCTCACGCCTCGACGAACTGGTCCGCTCCCTGCCCGACGGCCTGGACACCGTCGTCGGCGAGCGCGGCTACCGACTCTCCGGCGGCGAACGCCAGCGCATGACCATCGCCCGCCTCCTGCTGGCCCGTCAGCGGGTCGTGATCCTCGACGAGGCCACCGCGCACCTCGACAACACCTCCGAGGCCGCGGTCCAGGAGGCCCTGGCCGAGGCCCTGGAGGGCCGCACCGCGGTCGTGATCGCCCACCGCCTCTCCACCGTGCGCTCCGCGGACCTGATCCTGGTCGTCGAGGGCGGACTGGTCGTGGAACGCGGCACCCACGAGGAACTGCTGGCGGCGGACGGACGCTACGCGGAGCTGTACCGGACGCAGTTCGAGGAACGGGACGGCTCGCCGGCGCGGATCGCGGAGGAGGACGGCGCGGCCGCGTGAAGTGACGGCCCGGGGAGCCCGGAGTGCCGTGGGGGGATCCGTTTACCTGGGCTTGGCAGGGGGTGACATAGAGTCTGATTCCGGTGCCTTTGACCAGGGGGAGCGGGAGGCGGGGGAGATGCGTCGCAGTTGCCGGAGGGGCGGGTGACCGGCCGGTCGGAGCCCGCGGTGCTGCCTGACTCGCTGCGCGCGTGGCTCGGGGCGGTCGCGGTCGTGGCCGCCGTGGTGGTCGGTGCGCTCGGGGTCCTGTTCGCCGGGCACAGCGAGCCCGGCAGGGTGGACAGGTGGTTCGTCCTGCCGACGCAGGACAGCGTCCAGGGGCCCTGGCGGCGCGTCGCCCTGGTTCTGGACTTCCTGGGGGAGCCGGCCGGATCGACGATGCTGGTCGCGGCCCTCGTGGTGTGCTGTCTGCTGCTGCGCCGTCCCCGCGCGGCGGCGCTCTTCGTCGTCGGTGCCGTCGTGGCCGTGGGGACGACGACCCTGCTCAAGCACGTGGTGGGGCGCACCATCCACGGCCCCGGCAACCTGTCCTACCCGAGCGGGCACACCACCTTCTTCACCGCGCTCGCGCTGGTTCTGGCGCTGCTCGCGACCGGCCGGCTCGGCCTCGGCAGGACGGCCGGCATGTCACTCGTGCTCGCCGCGTCGCTGGTCGGCGGCGCGGTCATGGGGTGGGCGGAGGTGGCCCTGGGCGCGCACTACCCGACCGACGCCCTCGGCGGCTGGTGCACCGCGCTGGCGGTGATCCCGGCGACCGCGTGGCTGGTCGACCGGCTCGCCGGCCGGCCGGCCGACCGTCCGGTGGAGCGGATGGCGGACGCCGGTCGGCGGGAGCCTCGCTGATGTCACCTCACCTCACGCCAGGCGGCGGAAGACGGGCTTTACCGGTCGTCCGCCCAGCCAGGGGGTCGGATCACCGGCGTCCAGTGCCTTGCGGTACACCGCACACGCCTGGGCCACCACCTCGACGGTGTGCTCGATGTCCTCGTCGCTGAGCGCGCTGCTCACCACGAACGACGGGGCCAGCACCCCGCCCGCGAGGAGCCGGCGCAGGAACAGGGTGCGGTACTCCTGCGACGGCCGGCCGTTCCCGTCGAGGGTGGCGAAGACCAGGTTGCTGGCCCGGCCCCGGACGACGACGTGCTCCTCGACGCCCATGCCGGCCGTGGCCTCGCGGACACCCGCGGCCAGCCGCTCGCCGAGGGCGTGCAGCCGGTCGGTGACGCCCTCTTCGGCGTAGACGGTCTGCACGGCCATCGCGGCCGCCAGGGAGTGCGTCTCGGCGCCGTGCGTGGTGGACAGCAGGAAGACGCGCTCGCCGGAGTGACGCAGCCCGCCCCGCTCCATCAGCTCGCGGCGTCCGGCCAGCGCGGAGACGGCGAACCCGTTGCCCAGCGCCTTGCCGAAGGTGGAGAGGTCGGGGACGACGCCGTACAGGCCCTGGGCACCGGCCTCGGACCAGCGGAAGCCGGTGATCATCTCGTCGAAGACCAGGACACAGCCGTGCCGGTGGGCCAGCTCGCGCAGGCCGGCGAGGTACCCGGGCGGCGGCTCGGTGTGGGCGGCGGGTTCGAGGATCAGACAGGCGACCTCGCCCTCGTACCGGTTCAGCAGCTCCTCCGTGGCGGTGAGGTCGCCGTAGGGGAACGTCACGGTGAGTTCGTTGGTCTCGGCGGGAATGCCGGCGGACATCGGCGTGGTGCCGATGAACCAGTCGTCGACGGAGAAGAAGGGATGGTCGGCGCAGATGGCCACCCGCGGGCGTCCGGTGGCTGCGCGGGCGAGGCGGACCGCGGCGGTGGTGGCGTCGGAGCCGTTCTTCGCGAACTTCACCATCTCCGCGGTGGGCACCGTGGCCAGGAAGCGTTCCGCGGCCTCGAGCTCCACGACGGACGGCCGGACGAAGTTGCTGCCGCGGTCGATCTCCCGCCGCACCGCCTCGACCACACGGGGGTGGGCGTGGCCGAGGCTGACCGAGCGCAGGCCGGAGCCGTACTCGACGTAGCGGTTGCCGTCGACGTCCCACACATGGGCACCTCGGCCGTGGCTGATGACCGGGGCCAGGTCCAGGGGGTACTGGTCGTCGCCCTTGGCGTAGGTGTGCGCGCCGCCTGGGATCAGGGCGTGCAGTCGCTCGTTGGCCGTCCGCGACCGGGGCAGTTCGAACTCGGCGGTCTGCTCGGTGTGTTCGGTGTCCAAGCCGGCTTCACCCTTCCATGCGCTTCAGGACCTCGGCGAGGCTCGGTGCCTCCCGGTCCCGTTGGGACGCCGACGTGACCGGCAGGGGCCAGGGAATGGCGAGTTCCGGGTCGTCGAAGGCGATCGTCACGTCCTCGGAGGGATCGTGTTCTCGGTCGATACGGTAAGAGGTGTCTGCGATTTCAGTAAGAGCCTGGAAGCCGTGAGCGCATCCCGCGGGGATGTAAACGGTCTTCTGCGTCTCACCGGACAGCTCGAAAAAGGCCCGGCCGAGGTACGTCGGCGAGTCGGGCCGCAGGTCCACGACGACGTCGAAGATCTGTCCGTACGAGCACCGCACCAGCTTGGCCTCGCCGGCGCCGGAGCGCAGGTGCAGGCCGCGCAGCACGCCCCGGACCGAGCGGGAGACGCTGTCCTGGACGAAGGCGTTCGGGTCGAGGCCCACCGAGCGGACCACCTCGGCGTCGAACGTGCGGCAGAAGAAGCCGCGTTCGTCGGCGTACGGCGTCGGCTCGAAAAGGTATGCCCCGGCGATCTCGGGGACTTCGGTCGCTCTCATGAGGCCTTCCGCAGGGCGTGGGCGTGGGTCTTCGGCGGGAACAGGGTCTTCGTCAGGACGGTGAACTGCTCGGCGAGTTGCTGCGCGGTGACCCGGTTCCGTTCGGTGAGGGTCCGCCGTACCTCCGCCGCGTGCTTCTCCAGGTCCCGGAACTGCTCGAGCAGCCGGTCGGCGTCGACCTCGCGCGCCGGGTGGCAGTACGTGCCGAGGCCCATCCGGTCCATGAGCGCGTTGCTCTTGGTCGCATAGCACAGGGCAAGCACGGGCGTTCCGGTCTTCAGCGCGCAGATCAGGTTGTGGTAGCGGACGGCCACCACGGTGTCGGCGGCCGCCATCTCCTTCATCAGGTCGGCCAGGGAGGCCGGTTCGGCCGCGGTGACCAGCGGTGAGTCGACGGCGTCGAGGATCGCCGCGACCACCGACAGATCGCACTGGTCGCCGGTGAGGAGCCGGACCGGTCTGCCCTCCTCGACGAGTGCGCGGACGAACGTGATCGTCCCGTCGAGGTAGCGCCGGTATATCTCCTCGGCCCGGGCTCGGTCGTCGTTGCTGCCGTGGAAGTCCATGACGCCGAGGCAGACGGGACCCGGCGTGCCGGTGGGCGTGCTCGACGGTGGTGCCGGCAGGGAGAACGCGAGGTCGGGGTAGACCTCGTCGCGCGAGGTGTCCACGCCCATCGCGCGCATCGCGTCGCGGGACTGCTCGTCCCGGTAGGACCGGTACGCGGCGAGCCGGGCCGACCAGCGCACCAGGGCCCGGGTCGGCCGGCTCTTGATCCCGGCGGCGCCGACGCTGACCAGCGCGACCCGGGTGCCCAGCAGCCGTCCGCTCGCGCAGAGCAGGAACAGCGAGTACGGGAAGCCCCACGGCCGCAGCGGCAGGGTGGCCTCCAGGACGCCCATGCCCGGCACGATGACCACGTCGTGCCGGCGCACCCAGGCGGCGGTGCGGTAGGCGTCGACGAGTTTGCCGAGTCCTTTCGACACGATCGCGCTCGCACGGGACGCGGTCCGGTACTCCGCGCGGTTCCAGTGCAGCCGCGTCGCGGGGATCCCGAACTTGGCGGTCACCGCCTCGGGTCCGCCGCACAGCGCGTCCACGCTCGCGTCCGGATGCTCGGTACGGAGGTAGCCGAGTACGGCTTCCAGCGACCCGTCGTTGCCGAGGTTGCCGGAGCCGAGCAGGCCGAACACCCCCACGCGCACCGGGGTCTCGTCCGCGGATGTCATGCCCGCCTCCCCTCACGGCCGGCGACGAGGTCGTCCACCGACACGGTCAGCTTGGCCGGGTCGACCGGGGCGCGGTCCTCGACCCGCTCACCGGCGCCCGGCCGGACCCGGCTGCTCATCCAGGCGGCCAGGTGGCGGTAGCACTCGCGCCGGTCGGCCGGGGACAGCGGCGCCCGGTGGACCGCCGAGACGAAGCCCCAGACGTACTCGGCGAGCAGCCGGGGCGTCGGGTGCAGCAGGCCCGCCCGGCGCGGGTCCAGGTTGACGCACCGGGAGCGCTTGGAGGGGTTGGCCCGCTCGGCGCGGGTGGGGTGGTCGCGGCGGAAGTACAGCAGTTCCGGAACCTGGTGGAAGCGGCCGTGCAGGGCGATCTCGGCGACGAAGGTGCGGTCCGCGTGGTGGTAGCTGTCCATGGGCTTCACCCGGCGCAGCGCGTCGGCCCGGATCACGCCGTAGAAGTCGTCGCCGCCTGGCTCGAACAGCATGCTGCGGAAGCGGTCCGGCGCGTGCGGTGAGCCGGTGTCGAGTGTGTACTCGTAGGGGACCTTCACCTGGCCGTCGCCGTCGATGACCGCCTGGTCGGCGTGGGCGAGGATCACGTCCGGCCGCTCGTCCAGCGCGTCGACGCAAGCTCGCAGCAGGTCCCTGGCGTAGAGGTCGTCGTGCGAGGCCCACTTGAACAGCTCACCCCGGCACTCGGTGAACACGTAGTTGTGGTTCGGGGTGGCGCCGACGTTCCTGGGCAGCCGGATGTAGCGGATGCGCGAGTCCTGCGCGACGTACTTGCGGCAGATCTCCTCGGTCCCGTCGGTCGAGGCGTTGTCGGAGATGACCAGCTCGAAGTCCTCGTAGGTCTGGCCGAGCAGGGCGTCGAGCGACTCGGCCAGGTACTCCTCGCCGTTGTAGACGGGCAGGCCGATGCTCAGTCTCGGGCGGTCGGTCATGAGGTCCTCACTTCGGGAACGGAGTCGTGACGGCGCTCGCGCAGGGCGGACCGCAGTTGCAGCCACCACACGGCCGAGCCGCTGACGGTCGCCGCGGCGACGCCCCAGGCCGAGCCGACCGTGCCGGCGAAGGCGGCCCCGCCGAGTCCGCCGCTGACATAGCAGACGGAGGCGAACAGCTGGGAGCGCAGGCTGCGCCGGGCGGCGCCGAGGGCGCGCAGCCCGGCCGCCGCGCCGGTGCCGAGGCCCGCGCCCGCGACGCTGAAGGTGATCGGCACGATGAGATGCGAGGAGGAGTGCCAGACGCTGCCGAGCACCAGGTCGCCGAGCCTGTTCGGCAGCAGCAGCAACGAGCCGCCCCACAGCAGCGCGGCAACGGCCTGTCCGCCGCCCAGCAGGAGACAGAACGTGCGCAGGCGGTGCGGGGACTGCCGCAGCACCCGTGCCGCCTCCGGGACGGTGACCAGCGACAGTCCCATCAATACGGCGAGGAAGGGGCCCATCAGCAGCTCGGCGCCCCGCACCGCGCCCACCGCGCCGACCCCGACGATCGCACCGAGCCCGTAGGCCCGCAGTTGGCTGGCGCCGCTGAGGCTGACGTTCTCGACCAGGTACCGGTAGCCGAGATCGCGCTGCTCGCGCAGCCACCCGCGTGCCTCGGTCATCCGGGGCCGGATGCCGGACTGGAGGCAGCCGTACGCGCCGGCCACCGCGGCGGACGCGCCCCAGGCCAGCACGAAGGCGCCCACGGTGTCCACATGGGCCGCCGCCACCATCGCCGGGACGAGCGCCACGCACCACACGATGTCGTTGACGAATGCCTTCCGCCCGTTGCCCGCGGCGAAGAACGCGAACCGCCAGGCGTCCTGCAGCAGCAGTCCCGGCAGCATGACGCCCAGGCAGGCGAAGGCGGTCCCCAGCCGGCCGCCGAGAGCCAGCCCGACCACCAGGGACAGCGCGCCGATGGAGGTACCGACGCCGAGCGCGGTACCCGTCGACCGGGCCACCGCCCCACGCCAGGACCCCTCCGGCACACCGCTGAAGCGCACCACGAGCGGGTCGGTGGACAGACCGCGCGAGACGTTCAGGACCACGCCGTAGGTCACCCAGGCGAGGCTGAACACCCCGAACGCGATCACCCCCAGCGAGCGCGCCACGTAGATGCCCACCGCGAAGTTGCTGATGCTCGAGGCCGCCTGGTCGGCAAGGCCCCAGGACAGCCGGCCGACGAGGGCCCGCCTGGCGGACCCGGCGCGTGGCGCCACTGTCTGCGGATTCTCCCCCTCGACGGGCATCGACGTCATGTCTTGATCAGCCCTGCCTCGTGCAGGGCGCCGGCCGCGACGGCGACGGTCTCGAACGGCAGCCCGGACCGCTCGGCGACGTCGAGCAGACCGTGCTCGCCGTCGGAGAGGCTGAGCACCCAGAGCATCGCCATCTGGGCCTGCTTGGTGTCGCTGCGCCCGCCGAGCGCGTCGTACAGCCCCCGCCGCCCCAACTGCGGTTCGCCGTAGGGGCTGAGGTTGAGGTAGCGCCGGTTGCGGTCCAGGACGGCGAACGCCTCGCGGCAGACCGCGAGGGTGTCCGCCATCGCCTCCGGGGAGACGAAGTCCAGGTTGTCCGCCGAGGTGTGGTACTCGGGATAGCCCGCGTACGGGGTCCGGGTGAGCGAGCCGACGCCGAGATTGAACCCGGGCGAGCAGTACTGCCGCTCGTCGTAGCCGTACGGGGTGAACTCCGTGACGCGGTGCGGGCGTTCGGAGGCGGTCAGGACGTACCGCAACACTCGGTCGATCTCCGCGTCACCCCGCCTGCTCTGCTTGTACGTGAGCGAGCCCGGGTCACCGGCGCAGGCCAGCACCAGGCCGTGCTTGACCCGCTCGACCCGTTCGGCGTTGCGGGCCAGCCAGGTGATCGCGCCGATGGTGCCGGGCGCGAAGATGAACCGGTAGGTGTAGTACGGCGTTTCCCGCGCCAGCTCCCGCGCCAGGAACGTCGCCACCGCCACGCCGGCCATGTTGTCGTTGGCCAGCGCCGGATGGCAGACGTGACAGGAGACGATCACCTCGTCGGCGACCTGACCGGGCACCACGTGCTCGGCGTAGGTGAGATGGCCGTCGGCGAGCGTGGAGTCGATGCGCACCTCGTACTCGCCGTCCGGCATCGCGTCCAGGGTCTCCTGGGCCAGGCAGAATCCCCAGTCCGGCTTGTAGTAGCTGGTGCGGTACGGCACCCAGGACGGCTGGTCCGGCAGTGTGTGCAGATGCGCGCGCAGCTCCGACAGCGGCATGGTCCTCGCCACCGGCACGCTGTAACCGAGCACGTGCAGGCTGGACGCGGCGAAGTCGACGACCCGGTTGCCGTCCGGGTCGGCTATGTAGGCGTCCCGGATGTTCCACTCCTGCGGCACCGTCCAGTCGAGCACCTGGGTTCCGGTCGGCACCTCGTGCACGTCGAGCGGGATGTACTCGCCGACGATGTCCAGGGTGGCGCGCACGCCGTCGCCGGTGATGCTCCGGCAGAGCGGGTACAGCCGCTCCACCAGGGCGTACATCTCCTCGCCGGCACCTCTTTTTACAGACGTGGTCACCGGCGCCACCGCAGGGTGTCGTCGACCGTGCCGGCGTCGGAGGCCGCGCGCAGCACGGCGAGGCGGGTGAAGCGCCGCTGGAAGGCCTCCTGGGTCAGACCGTGCGCGCGGTAGGCGTCGGCGAGTTCGAGCGCGCCCCGCTTCACCGTCCACTCGCAGTCGAAGCCGGGGATCGCGGCGCGGAACCGGGAGAAGTCCACCCGGTAGGAGCGCGGGTCGGCGCCGGTTTCGCCGGTGATCACGACCTCGGAGCCGGGCACCGCCTCGGCGACCTGCCCGGCGATCTCGGCGACGGTGACGTTGTTGGTCTCGCTGCCGATGTTGAACGCGCGGTCGTGCACCGCCTCGCGCGGCGCGGTCAGCGCGGCCGTGAAGGCCCGGGCGATGTCGGCGGCGTGCACCAGGGGGCGCCAGGGCGTGCCGTCGGACATCACCAGCACCTCGCCGGACAGCAGCGCGTGGCCGACCAGGTTGTTCAGCACGATGTCGGCACGCAGCCGGGGCGAGAAGCCGAAGGCCGTGGCGTTGCGCATGTACACCGGGGTGAAGTCGTCGTCGGCGAGCTCGTGCAGGTCGTCCTCGACCCGCACCTTGGACTCCGCGTACGGCGTCACCGGGCGCAGGGGAGCGTCCTCGCCCACCAGGTCCTCGCCGCCGGCGGCACCGTAGACCGAGCAGGTCGACGCGTACAGGAAGCGCCCCACTCCCGCCTCCCGGGCCAGCCGGGCCAGGTGGACGGAGGCGTGGTGGTTGATGTCGTAGGTCAGTTCCGGCGCCAGCGATCCCAGGGGGTCGTTGGAGAGCGCGGCCAGGTGGATCACGGCGTCGACGCCGGCCACGTGCTCGGCCGTGACGTCGCGCAGGTCCACCCGGTGCCCCTGCGGGTCGGCGGGCTTCGGGCCCAGCACGCAGTCGGCGAACAGACCGGAGTCGAGGCCGACGACCTCGTGCCCGGCGGCGGCGAGGACAGGGGCCATGACGGTTCCCAGGTAGCCCTGGTGTCCGGTCAGCAGTACGCGCATGGTTCAACCCCCAAGGTTGAGCGTGAGTTTGGTGACGGCGAACGCTTCGGCGTATCGCTCGTGGCATTCGATGCCGCGGATCCGCGCGAGGCCGAGGAAGGCCTCCCGGTCGTACCAGGGCCGGTGCCGCTGCGAGGCGTAGTGCTCCTGCAGCAGCCGCACCTTCTCCTCGGCGATCTCCACGGACAGCGGCTGGTACGCCGCCATCCGGCCGAGGTCGCCGTCCCACTTGACGATCTCGTAGCCGAGGACCAGGTGGTCGCGGAAGGCGGTGGGGATCAGCTGCGCCAGGCCGCGGTGGTCCTGGTGGGCGTCGTCGGTGCGCGGGGCCAGGATCAGGTCCGGGTCGGTCTGCTCGCGCAGTTCCTCGACGGCGGCCTTGGCCTCCTCCCAGTGCGCGGGCAGCCGGCCGTCCGGCAGCTTGTGCACGGTCAGCCTGAGGTCGGCGTCCGGGCAGAACGCGGCCAGGGCGGCCCGCTCCTCCTGCTCGCGCTCGCTGCCGCCGCCGGAGAGCACCAGAGCGTCGACGCGGATGCCCGGGCGCGCACGGCACAGCGTCAGCAGCGTGCCGCCGGCGCCGATGGCGATGTCGTCGCAGTGGGCGCCCACCGCGACGATCCGCTCCGGACGCCCGGCCCCGAGCCCGATCACGCGCTCATCCCGGCGCTGTCCCGCTCCCACACGGCCCACGGGCGGTCGCCCCGGGCGTAGGCGGCGTCGAGCGCGGCGCGCTCCTTCACGGTGTCGGTCGGCTTCCAGAAGCCGCGGTGCTGGTGCGCCACCAGCCGGCCGCGCTTGGCCAGTTGGGAGCATCCGTCGGCGACCAGGTCACCGTTCTCCGGTATGTGGTCGAAGACCTCCTGACGGAGCACGAAGTAGCCGCCGTTCTCCCACAGGGGCAGGTCGCTCACCGCGGTGATGCCCCCCACCAGGCCGTCCTCGCCGAGTTCCACGCAGTGGAACGAGGACTGCGGCGGCACCACCATCATCGACGCGCCGGCGTCGCGCGCGGCGAACCGGTCGATCATCTCGTCCAGCGGGGCGTCGGTGAGCACGTCGGCGTAGTTGGCGAGGAACATCTCGTCGCCGTCGAGGTGGTGGCGCACCCGGCGCAGCCGCTCGCCGATGGGCGACTCGATGCCGGTCTGCGCGAAGGTGATCGTCCAGTCCGAGATGTCGGTGGACAGCAGCTCCGTCCGCCCGCCGCGCAGCACGAAGTCGTTGGAGGCGGTCTCCTCGTAGTTGAGGAAGAACTTCTTGATGTGGTCCGCCCCGTACCCGAGGCACAGGATGAACTCGGTGTGCCCGAAGTGCGCGTAGTAGCGCATGACGTGCCAGATCAGCGGTCTGGGGCCGACCATCGCCATCGGCTTGGGCACGTCGTCGGAGGCTCCGTTGCGCATCCGCATCCCGTAACCGCCGCAGAACAGAACGACCTTCATGACGTCACCTCGACAACGCTCAGTTCCGGGATGGGGAAGACCAGCCGGCCACCCCAGTCGTGGACGTAGGACAGCTGCTCGACCAGCTCGGCCCGCAGGTTCCAGGGGAGGACGAGCACGTAGTCCGGCTTGTCGACAGCTATCTGCTCGGGCGGCAGGATCGGGATGCGGGTGCCCGGGGTGAACCTGCCGTGCTTGTAGGGGTTGCGGTCGACCGTGTACGCGAGCAGGTCGGGCCGGATGCCGCAGTGGTTGAGCAGGGTGTTGCCCTTGCCCGGGGCGCCGTAGCCGACGACCGTCTCACCGCGCTCGGCCGCCTCGATGAGGAACTTGAGCAGGTCCCGGCGCACCTTGGCCACGCGGTTGGAGAACTCGGTGTACCCCGACAGCTCCTGCAGCCCGGCGGCCTTCTCCCGGGCCAGCACGTCGGCCACCCGCTGCGTGGGCTCGCCGGCCACCTCGTCGGGCCGCGCCCACAGCCGGATGGAGCCGCCGTGCGTGGGCAGCAACTCCACGTCCACCAGCGTGAGTCCGCCGCTCGCCAGGGCCCGGATCGCGGAGGCGACCGTGTAGTACTGGAAGTGCTCGTGGTAGATCGTGTCGTACTGGTTCTCCTCGATCAGGGTCAGCAGGTGCTGCACCTCGATGGAGACCCAGCCGTCGTCGGCCACCAGGGCGCGCAGCCCCTGGGTGAAGCCGACCACGTCGGGGATGTGCGCGTACACGTTGTTGGCGACGACCAGGTTCGCCGGACCGTGCTCGGCGCGGACGGCCGCGCCGGTCTCCGGGCTCAGGAACTCCGTGAGCGTGGGCACACCCGACTCACGGGCCGTGGCGCCGACGTTCACCGAGGGCTCGATGCCCAGGCAGCGGATCCCACGGTCCACCACGTGCCTCAGCAGATATCCGTCGTTGCTCGCGACCTCGACGACGAAGGCGTCGTCGCCGAGTCCGAGGCGCTCCACGGCGCCCGCGACGAACGTGCGCGCGTGCTCCACCCACGAGGTCGAGTACGAGGAGAAGTACGCGTACTCCTTGAACGTCTCCTCCGGCGTGATCAGGGGCGGGATCTGAGCGAGCCAGCAGTCGGTGCAGACCCGCAGATGCAGCGGGTAGGCCGGTTCGGGCTGGTCCAGTTGGTCCGCGGAGAGGAAGCTCTCACATGGTGGCGTCGCCCCGAGGTCGACGACGCTCGCCGTCGCCTCCGAGCCGCACAGTCGGCATCGTGTCATTGGCTGTTCCCATCCCCCCTGCTCGCGCGGATCTCCCCGCCGCGAGTCTGTGCTGACCGACCCGCGATCGCGGTGCGGTATTCCTCCAGCAGGCGCTCCAGCCCGACCGCCGGGCTGAAACCCTGTTCGTAACGGAGCCGGGCCGCGCGGCCCATCTCCAGGCCCAGGGCCGGTTCGGCCGTGATCCGGCGAATGCCGGACGCGAGCGAGGCGGACTCGCCCGGCTTGTGCAGCAGCCCCGTCACGCCGTCGTCGACGAGTTCGACGAAGGCGCCGTGACCGGCGGCGACGACCGGGACCCCGGCCGCCATCGCCTCGACGACCACCAGGCCGAACGCCTCCAGCCACGTCGAGGGGGCCACCACGGCGACCGAGCGCGCGATGGCCTTCTGGCACTCCGCCGGGTCCAGCAGGCCGGCGTAGCGCACGTCGTCGCGGCCCGCCGCCCAGGCGGTCACCTCCGCCTCCAGCGGCCCGGTGCCGGCGATCACGAGCGGCACGCCCACACCGCCGCCCGCCGCGAGCTCGTCCCACGCGGCCATCAGCAGCCGTACGCCCTTGGCCTCCGCGAGCCGGCCCAGGTAGAGCAGATGCTCCCCGGGGCCCGTCCGGCGTACGTCCGGGTCCGGCACGAAGTTGTGCTTCACCGCCAGGCGCTCGGCCGGCATGCCGGCCCGCACCAGGACCTCGCGCTGCGCCGCGGAGATGCAGAGGAAGCGCTCCACGCCGGTCCACCACCGGCGCCGGTTGACCGACAGGCTGAGCGCGAGCGGCACCGTCGCGAGCCGGGAGCCCCGGTAACAGCCGTGGCGGACGGCGGGCAGCGGTGTCGCCCCGACGCACTCGGTGCAGGGCTTGCCGTCCCGCTGCAGGGTGCCGGGCGGGCAGATCTGGGTGTAGTTGTGCAGCGTGGCGACGGCGGGCACGCCCGCGTCGTCGCATGCGGCGAGCACCGCGGGCGACAGCAGCGGGAAGACGTTGTGGACGTGCACGACGTCCGGGCGCTCGGCGCGCAGCCGGGAGGCCAGTTCGGTGCGGACCGCCGGGTTCCACGGCACCCGCACCGGCACCGCGACCTTGGAGAGGAGGGACATGGCGCCGATGTCGTCGCTGCGCCGCTCGAACACCTCGACCCGGTGGCCGGCCGCCCGCAGCAGCTCCACCTCCTGGTCGACGACCCTGTTCTCGCCGCTCGGCTGCGCCGAGGCGTAGCGGTTGTGCA
Source organism: Streptomyces sp. NPDC006476 (assembly GCF_040612015.1). Classification (NCBI taxonomy): domain Bacteria; kingdom Bacillati; phylum Actinomycetota; class Actinomycetes; order Kitasatosporales; family Streptomycetaceae; genus Streptomyces; species Streptomyces sp. NPDC006476. The sequence continues at coordinate 72,830 of NZ_JBEXPK010000012.1, forward strand.
CCACGAGGACGTGCATGCTCACCTCACCTCCGTTCTCCGGTCCCGGCGCGGGACGGGTCGTCGGGTGACCTCGGGCAGCGCGAGGGACGGGGTCTCGGCCGGGGTCATCAACAGCGAGGCCGCCAGGGCCAGATGCAGCAGATAGGGCGAGGCATCGCCCAGGCCGGCCTCGGTGTACGAGGCGAGCGCGCAGTAGCTGATCAGGAAGATCGCGCAGGCCCGCTGCAGCGACGGGGGCCGCAGCAGCGCGACGCCGCCCAGCACGACGAGGAACACCGCGACGAGACCGACGCCGATCAGGCCCTGCTCGTTGTAGACGGCCAGCCAGCTGTCGTCGATCGGAAGCCCGCCGAAGGACTTGTCGCCCAGGCCCACGCCGAACAACTGCTCCCCGGTGGTCCGGGGGGCCGCCAGCAGGGCGTCCCAGACCTTGGCCCGGCCGGTGAGGCTGGAGAAGTTCTCCTTGCTCTGACCCCGCAGGAACCACGTCTGGAGCAGGGAGGCGAAGCCCACCGCGGCCACCGTGGCGATCACCACCGCCCAGCTGAAGAAGCGGCGGGCGGCGGTGCTGGTGAGCAGGAGCGAGCCGATCGCCAGCGCCAGCCCGACCAGCAGACCGAGCGTGGCGGTACGCGTGTGGGTCAGTCCGAGCAGGACCAGTGACGGCACGATGACCAGCGCCGCGCTCTTCCTGTCCGTCCGGCCGCCCATCAGGAGCAGCACGGTCAGCCCGATGATCACCGCGGCGTACTGGCCGATCTGCGGCGGGGTGAGCGGCCACAGCGCGCCGACCAGTCGCCCGCCGTAGAGGTCGGGCAGGGCCGCGCCCGGTGAGACGACCAGACCGGCGGCCACCGACGCGAGCACCGCGAAGTACATGCGGATGTGGTGCCGGACGAACGTCATGCCGTCGTCCCACCAGCGGGTGAGCAGCCACAGCGTGCCGACGAACAGAGTCAGCCGGAAGCACCGGAACAGCGCGCCGAAACCGGACTCCAGATGCGCGCTGGAGATCACGCTCGTCGCCAGCAGGAGGGTGAGCACGAACACGTACGCACTGGGCCTGATGCGTACCCGGGGGTTGACCAGGAGCGCCAGCACGAACGCGGCGACCAGCGCGCCCATGGTGACCATCTGGATGAGGGAGCGGGGCAGCGGGATGATGGTCTTCGCCCCGGCGGAGCCGAGGGTGTTGAGGATCAGCAGTCCCCAGACCGTCCCGATGATCTTCGGTGTGCGTTCCGTCTCCATCTCACCCACCGTCCTTGGCGCGGAAGGTGCTGCCCGCGTCCTGCAGGTACGGCGTGCCCTGCCACTGCCCGAGCTCGAGCACCCGGCTCGGGTCGTAGGCGACGAACGTCCACGGGCCGACGTAGACGTTGTCGTGCCAGCGGTTGTGCTGCTTGGTGGTGATGGCCTCGGCCACCGCCTCGCCCTTGTACGGCGACCAGTCGGGGTAGGTGCCGTAGTTGGACAGCACCGCCATGCGGTCGCACTTGTCCGTGCACTTGACGACGGACTTGTCCAGCACGAAGCGGTTGTTGTGGATGTTCACCCGCTGGGTCCTCCACCGGCAGTCGGAGTAGAGCGGTGCCTTGGCGATCGCCGGCTGGACGCAGCGCTTGGTGTTCTTCACCAGGAGCGTGCAGTCACCGGAGGAGGTGTTGGCGGGGCTGTTGCAGAACCGGTCGGCGTTCTCCCACAGGGTGATCCCGGACCAGTTGTTCTCCAGCACGTTCCCGTAGATCTCGATCTGGTCGGTGCGGGCCTTGATCCGTGGTTCACCACCGGACTCCGACAGGTAGACGGTGGCGTACGGGAAGTTGTCGCCGCGGTCGGCCGCCGCACGGCCCTCGACCCAGTTGTTCCGCCGGATCGTGTTGTTGCGGATGATCGCGTTGTAGCTGATCTCGTAGATCAGCGCGGCACCGTCGTTGGCCTCGATCACGTTGTTCTCGATGAGGAAGTCGTTGTTGTTGGTGTCCGCCCACAACCCCGTTCCGCGGTTGTCGTGGACCCAGTTGCCCCGCACGTCGGCCCCGTCGACCGCCCAGAACTTGATGCCTCCGGTGCAGCCGCAGCCCTTTTGCCGCCGCTCCCAGTCGCCGGTGTTGTTGCCCACGATCTCGTTGCCCTCGACCACCAGGTCCGTGATAAGGCCGGATCCCTTGTACGCGTTCATGCCGTACTGGCCGTTGTCGCGCAGGCAGTTGGCGCGGACCTGCTGGCGGGCACCGGCCATCAGCCCGGCGCCGGAGTTGTTCCGGATCGTCGAGTGCTCGATCACCCAGCCGTCGGCGGAGTCGTGGTTGACCACGCCCTCGTTCTGCGGGGGGACGAATCCCTGCACGGTCAGGTAGCGAATGGTGACGTCGCGGGCAGGACCGGAGAACGCGTACTGGTTCTTCTTCCGGCCGTCCAGCACCGCGCCCGGCGCGCCGAGGTACCGGTCCCCGTCCTTGGGGACGACCTGGGCGTAGCGGTCCGGGTCGAGCCGGTGCCTGCCCGGCCGGAGCCAGAACGTGGTGTGCGGGGGACTGTTCTTGGTCTTCGCCGCCAGGTCGCCGACCACCGAGGGGTCGACCGTCACCGCTCCGGCCGGCGCCTTGGCCGGCCCTGTCCCGGGATGGGCGCAGACCCGTGCCACGGACTGGGACCGCGCCCCGGACGTGGTGGGCACGGCGGTCGGCTTCTCACGCGTCGCGTGCTGCGTGCCGTCACAGCCGCTCACCAGCAGCAGGGCCAGCACCAGCGGTGCCACCGCCGGTGCCCAGGGCCGCGTCCTGATCCTCACGCGCCCCCCTGGCCGCGGAACCCGAGCACGGTGGTGAAGCCCTCCGTGCCGTCGGTGAAGCCGGAACCGACCAGGGTGGTGGCGGGTTCCTTGCGTCCGAAGCCGGCCGAGTACCAGCCCAGCACGGGATCCGTCTCACCGCGGTGCGCCTGCCAGGACAGCTGCCCGGGCAGCTCGAGCACCGCGGAACGGTCCTCGCCGTCCTTGGTCCAGCTGAGCCGTGCCAAGTTCCCCTCCAGGTCCGCGGTGATGGCCGGGCCGAGGTGGAACGCCAGGCGTACGGCCCGGCGCGGGCCGCGGACCTCGTCGATCACCCGCAACTCCCGGCGCGCGGGCGTCAGTTCCACCCGTCGGCGGTGCACGGAGCCCTCGTAGCCGTCGTGCTCGGCGGACCAGGCGGCCGTGTCCTCGCCGGAGGTGTCCACGCTCAGGACCCGGGTCTCGGCGTGCCGGGTCCACAGGAACGGTCCGCCGGAGACGGACTGGTCGGCGCCGTCCAGCTGCAGGGTGTTGTGGCCGAGGGTGGAGCGGAAGTACTGCCGCCACTCGGGCTGGCCGTGGTAGCAGTACGTCCCCGGGTCGGCGAGCACGTCGACACCGTCGTGCCGGACCTCCACGGACAGCGCGTCCGCGTGGGCGTGCGCGGCGATGGAGAGGAAGCCGTGCGGACCACCGTCGCAGCGGCACCAGATCTCCTCCGGCCCGCGCAGGATCGTCATGCCGGCGTCCGCGAAGTGCGCCGGCCGCTCCGCCGGGCGGCCCGTCGACGGTTCCGCCGGCTTGACGAGGGCGGCCAGCAGCGGGGTGCGGACGTCCGTACCGGTCACCGTCGGCCACCACGGGAGGCGGCCGAACACGGCTTCGCCGGTGGCCAGCAGCGAGCCCCAGCGTTCGGTGCCCGCGCCGTCCACGACCAGGCCGTACCCGTCGTCGGCGTCGCCCTGACGCGGCGGCCGCAGCCGGTTGTCCACGATGGCCGCGAGCGCGTCCGTCATCCGCAGCAGCACCAGGCGGACCGACGCGGGGACCGGCACGTCGGCGGCGTCCGCCTCTGCCACGGCGGCCAGGCCGAGTTCGAGGACGAGCCCGTGGTACTCGGTGGCCAGCTCCCGGTTGATGCCGGAGAGGTAGGTGTTGCCGCGCAGGTGCCGGTCCAGCGACCGCAGTGCGTCGGCCCGCCACCGTGCCGACTCGGGGAACCAGTCGAAGGCGCAGGCGGCGGCGAACTGCCCGGCGGCCTCGGCGATGACATGGTTGTTCGCCGAGGACCCCCGGCTGGGGAAGGCGGCCAGCCAGCGCTGGTGGTGCCAGATCTGCCGCACCGCCACCGGGTTGTCCTCGAACAGCCCGGCCGCGCCGGACCAGCCGTCCAGCAGCCGGCGGATCCACACCCAGGACAGCAGCCGGATGCCCAGCTCGATACCGCTGATCCAGTGGACGCCGCGCAGCGGCGGGTTGACCTCCCACCAGGACCGCAGGTGCGCGGCCACGCGCTCGGCGTAGCGCTCGTCCCCGGTGACCGCGTAGGCGGCGGCGAGCTGGGTGAGGTACTGGTGCCGGGACGGCTCCCAGATCTGCTTGATGTCCCCGACCGCGTCCTCGCTGCGGTACGGCACGTCGAAGGCGTAGCCCGCGGGGGCCCGGCGCCCGGTCTTGGGGTCGAACCACCAGTCCGGGTCGGTCAGGTCGTCGCGGACCACGCCGAAGAACTCGGCGTGCCCGTCCATGAGCCGGTCCGCGTCGGCGACGAGACGCTTCACGGCGTCGGGAGGCAGAGCGGCGATCGTCCCGGCCGGCAGGACCGCGGTGAAGCGCGCGCCGGTGACCCCCGGGCCCTCGGGCGGCGCCGCACGCCACCGCCGTCGGCGCACCGCGTCGCCCACCCGGCCCGCGACCTCCTGCGGTCCCATCCGGGACAGCCGCCGCAGGTACCAGCCCGCGCTCATGGTCACAGCGCCCTCGCCAGCGTCACCGGGGCGCCGCTCGCCAGAGCCGTCTGCACCGCGAGGGTGGCCGCCGTGGTGGCGACCAGCGACTGGAGCGGCACCGGCATCGGCCCGCCGGTCCGCACGGCCTTGACGAACGCGGCCAGTTCGGCGTTCTGGCCCTTGTCCCGGGCCTTGGGCAGCCGCGAACTGACCCACCGCTTCTGGCCGTACACCGAGGCACGCACGAAGTCGTCGAGCCGCAGCGCCCGCCCGTCGGCGATCAGGTCCAGCGTCTCCTTCGGGAAGGCCGACGGGCCGGAGGTGACATAGCTGATGGTGGCGGTGGACCCGTCCGGGTAGCGCAGCACGATCTGCAGGTCCTCGTTGCCGGACGCGGCGGTCGCGTACACGGACACCGGGTCGGCGTCGAGCAGCCAGCTCGCCGTGTCGACGAAGTGCCCGCCCTCGCCCACGAACCGGGAGCCCTCGGAGCCCTGCTGGAGGTACCAGCTGCCGTGGTCGAGGCGACCGGCGTTGACCAGGTAGCGGAGGTTGGCCGGGCCGGTCCGGGCGCCGAAGCGCTCCCTGGCCTCGTGCAGCAGCGGCGCGAACCGGCGGTTGAAGCCCACCTGCAGCCGGTCGTTGCCGGACTCCTCCACCGCCGCGAGCACACCGGCCAGCTCGTCCTCGCTGAGGGCGAGGGGCTTCTCCACGAACACGGTCTTGCCGGCGAGGAGCGCCTTGCGGGTCAGTTCGGCGTGCGAGCTGTGCCGGGTGACCACGAACACCGCGTCGACGGACTTGTCGCCGAGCACCGCGTCGAGGTCGGTGGTCGCCTCGGCGAAGCCGAACTTCCGCTGCGCGTTGGCAGCGGACAGCGCCGTCGTGGTGACGACCGTCGACAACTCCACGCCCTCGCGCTGCGCCAGATGCGGCAGCAGCATCGATGTCGCGTAGTTGCCCGCGCCGATGAACGCGAGCCGCACGGGCGACTTGGCGAGCCGGGCCGGACTGGGCTGCACCTTCACCGCGGGCACCGCCACCGACACGGCCGCCGGCTGAACCTCTTCCTCCGCCTCCGCCGTGAGTTCGGGGTAGCGGAACAGCACGGCCACGGCCTTCAGTTCGCCGTCCTTCAGACGCCGGTAGGTCTCGACGGCGTCGTCGAAGTCGGCGATGTGGGAGATCAGGGGTTCCACGTCCACGCGGCCGCGGGCGAGGAGGTCGAGGAAGCACGCCAGGTTGCGGCGCTCGGTCCAGCGCACGTAGCCGATCGGGTAGTCGCGCCCCTCCAGCTCGTACGACGGGTCGTAGCGCCCGGGTCCGTACGAGCGCGAGAACCGGACGTCGAGTTCCTTCTCGTAGTACGCGTTCCACGGCAGGTCCAGGCGGCACTTGCCGATGTCGACGACCCGGCCGCGGTCCCGGCAGAGCTTGGCGGCCAGTTCCACGGGCTGGTTGCTGCCGCCGCCCGCGGCCAGGTACACCTGGTCCACGCCGTGGCCGTCGGTGAGTTCGGCGACGGCGTTCTCCACGGCCGTGGACGCCGGGTCGCCGCAGGCCGCCGCGCCCAGGCGCTCGGCGAGTTCGCAGCGCGACGGGTCGGGGTCGGCGCCGACGACGCGGACCCCCGCGGCGGTGAGCAGCTGCACCACCAGCTGCCCGATCAGTCCGAGACCGATGACCAGCGCCACCTCGCCGAGCTGAGGCTCGCCCTGGCGGACGCCCTGCAGCGCGATCGACCCCACGGTGCCGAAGGCCGCGTGCCGCGGCGCGAGGCCGTCGGGGACGGGGGAGTAGAGGTTCTTCGGCACCCAGTTCAGCTCGGCGTGCAGCGCGTGCTCGTTGCCCGCGCAGGCCACGAGGTCGCCGACCTTCACGTCGTCGATGCCGGCGCCGACCTGCTCGACGACCCCGCACAGCGAGTAGCCGAGCGGCGTGTAGGAGTCCAGCTTGCCCATCACCTTGCGGTACGTGGCGGGCACTCCGTTGGTGGCCACGCTCTGCATGACCTTGGCCACCTGGTCGGGGCGGGAGCGGGCCTTGCCCAGCATCGACATGCCGGCCTCGGAGACCTTCATCAGCTCGGTGCCCGTGGAGATCAGCGAGAAGGCGCTGCGGACCAGCACACCGCCCGGCTTGCAGCCCGGCACCGGCACGTCGAGCACCGCCAGCTCGCCGCTCTTGTAGTTCTGTACAACCTGTTTCACCGGAACTCCCCTGATTCCTAAGCCGTTTGCCGAGTGCTCTGGCCGGACCCAGAGGTCGCGTCGCGATACCAGTACTCGAGGGTCAGCACATGCCACAGATGCTTGGAGAAGTCCTGCTGCCCGGCGGCGTCCTCGGCGACCATCCGCTGCAGCGCGTCGCGGCGCAGGAAACCGGAGCGGACGAGCTCGCCGTCGTTGACCACCTCGCGCACCAGCGGCGCCAGATCCCGGCTCATCCAGGCGCGCAGCGGGGCGCTGAACAGGCCCTTGGGCCGGTAGACGATCTCCCGGGGCAGGATCGAGGTGGCCGCCTCCTTCAGGACCGCCTTGCCCTGCCGTCCGACGATCTTGCGGTCGCCGGGCACGGTGAACGCCGCCTTGACGACCTCGACGTCCACGTACGGAACCCGCACCTCGGTCGACGCGGCCATGCTGGAGCGGTCCGTGTAGGTGAGGTTCAGGCCCGGCAGGAACATCCGGCCGTCGGCCAGGCACATGCGGTTGACGAAGTCGTCGAGCTCGTTGTCCGCGTAGACGTCCGCGTGTTCGGTCAGCACGTCGTCGACCGTCCCGGCGAGGTCCGGATCGATCAGGGCGAGCAGTTCGTCCTGGTCGTACATGGTGTAGCTGCGCCGGAACGCGGTCTCCTCCGGCAGATCGGCGAAGGAGAGGAACCGCTTGGCGAAGCGCACCGACCTCAGGCCCCGGCGGGACGTGGCGACCGGCAGCCGGTTCACGGCCGCGGAGACACCGCGCCGAAGCGGCCGCGGGACGCGCTGGTAGCGCAGGGCGAGCAGGTTGGCCAGGTGCTTGCGGTACCCGGCGAACAGTTCGTCGGCGCCCATCCCGGAGAGCATCACCTTGACCCCGGCCTCCCGGGCGGCCGTGCAGATCAGGAAGGTGTTGATCGCGGCGGGGTCGCCGATCGGCTCGTCCAGGTGGTACGTCATCTGCGGCAGCAGGTCGAGCACGTTCGGGGCGATCTCGATCTCGTGCAGGTCGACGCCGAACTGCTCGGCCACCTGCCGGGCGTAGCGCAGGTCGTCCGGCATCGCCTCGAACCTGGCGTCCTCGGCCCGGAACCCGATCGTGTAGGCGGAGATCCCCGGCTGGTGGCGGGCTGCCAGCGCGGTCAGATAGCTGGAGTCGAGGCCCCCGGACAGGAAGGTCGCGACGGGCACGTCGGAAAGCAGGTGGCGCCGGGTCGACTCCTCGACGACGGCGGCCAGGTCCGGCCGCTCGCCGGCCAGGGCCCGCTCCCGGCCCTCGGCGGCGACGTCCTTCAGGTTCCAGAACCGGCCCCGCTCGATGCTGCCGTCGGGCCGGCACTTCAGCCAGGTCCCCGGCGGCAGCTTCTCCGCCTCACGGAACGCGCAGCGGGAGTCGGGCACCCAGTAGTACAGCAGCGAGGCCACCAGAGCCGCGTGGTCGACCTCCAGCGATCCGCCGGTCGCGCCGGCGAGCGCCTTGAGCTCGGAGGCGAACGCCAGGCCCTCGCCGCGCCGGAGCAGGAACAGCGGCTTGATGCCGAGCTGGTCGCGGACGAGCACCAGCTCGCCGGTCCGCTCGTCGAAGACGCCGAACGCGAACATGCCGCGCAGCCGGGGCAGACAGTCCGTGCCCCAGCGCCGCCACGCCTCCAGGAGCACCTCGGTGTCGGAGGTGCCGCGGAAGCGCACCCCGGCGGCCTCGAGTTCGGCGCGCAGCTCGGGCGCGTTGTACAGCTCTCCGTTGTACGTCAGGGCGAGACCGCCCGAGACCATCGGCTGGGCGCCGGTCTCGGACAGGTCGATGATGGACAGCCGGCGGTGCCCGAGCTGCACTTCGCCGTCACCGGCGGGGTGGCCGTAGCGGCCCGCCCCGTCCGGGCCGCGGTGGGCGAGGGTCTCGGTGAGCCGGTCGGTGACGATCTTCCCGTCCGGCCACCGGTACGTGCCTGCGATGCCACACATGCCTACCGCGCCTCCTGCTCGCTGTCCGAGACCCGTGCGGCCCACATCGGCTGGCGGTCCGGCCGGTGCCGGCCGATCCCGTTCTGCCGGGCGGACCGGTCGTTCTGACCGCGCAGGGCGGTGTGCAGTCCGTCCCAGAGCGTGCCGTCGGTCCGGTCGCGCGGATCGGGGTCGATCAGCACCACGCCGATCACCGCGATCCGCTGGTCGGCCAGCTGCCGCGCCACGGTGTGCAGCCAGGCGGCGTTTCCGTGCCCGGCCCGCACGACCAGCACGGTCTGCGTGCCGAGGTACTGCAGGTCCGTCCACGCCGTGCCGGGCGCCACCGAGCCGACGCCGAGCGCGCGCTCCTCGGGCGGCCGGGTCCCGGCACGCTCGCCGGTGAGGACGGTCGGGTCTCCCGGCTTCTGCCGGCGGCCGGAGAGCTGGGAGCCGGGCAGACCGTCGATGAGGACGACCGGCCCGTCCGCTGCCAGTGACCTGGCGAGGTCCAGGGCGAGCCCGACCGTGCTGCGCGCACTGCCCAGTTCCAGCAGCGACACCCCTTCCTCGGAGCCGCGCACGGTGCGCGCCAGGGTCCCGGTGAGGCGTTCGCGTGCCGCCCGGTTCCGTCGGCGGCGCCACACCCTGGGCGACCGGGCCGGCAGCTCCGCGATGACGGAGGCGCCGAGGTTCGCCGCGATGTCCCGGCGCAGCACGGGGCGGTCCGCCACCACCACGCCGACCGCGGACACCGCGAGCCCGAGGACGAGACCGAGGACGAGCCCGATCGCGGCGTCGGTGGCGGCGGCCTTGGGCAGGGAGTGCCGCACGGCGTGCGGGGCGTCCACGACCTGTGTGCCGGCGATGAGCTGGGGCGTGCCGACGCTCGCCTCCGCGGCCCGCTCGCCGAAATCGGTGATCTTCGAGGTGAGGTCGGCGCGGCGGGCGAAGAGCGACTCCAGGTCCGCCGACTTGGTGCCGGCCGTCGTGGATCCGTCCCCGATCGCCTTGTTGACCTGGGCGAGTTCGTCCCGCAGCCGGTCCCGCTGGCTGAGCAGGGCCTTGGCCTCGGCGTTCGAGGTCGCCTGGATCCGCCGCACATGGTCCGCGACGAACGCGTCGGCCAGCGCCTTGGCGCGGGCCTTGGCGTCCGTGTCGTCGGCACCCGTCACGGTGATCTGCAGCAGGTTGTTGGTCAGACCGGCGCCGCTGTAGTCCTTCATGAAGGCCTCCGGAGTCTCCGAGGACTTCAGGGCCTTCAGGGCGGCATCGGCGATTCGTGTGGTCTGCAGCAGCGCCACGTCGGTACGGATCAGGGTTCCGGGGTCGTTCGGCTGGTCCTCCTCGTGCGCGACCAGCACCTTGGTCACCGCGCTCGGGGGCGGCGGCATCAGGACGGCCACCGCGGCCCCGAGCACCAGGCCGACCAGGGCCATGGCGCTCCACAGGCGCCGGCGCCTGCGCACCGACACCACCAGGGACTGCAGATCGAGGAGCGGGGCGGCGGCCGTCGACTCCGACGGCGTGTTCGTCGTCACGCTGAACCTCCCGTTCCGTGGCCGGGCACCGCGAGCGTCAGGGTGGCGTCGTCGGGGAGCTGGCTCCCCGAGCGCGTGGGGCGGGCCAGGACCAGGCCGGCGACGACGATGCCCACGACCTCGTGCCGGGCGTCCGCGCACGCCTCGGCGATGCCGGCGAGTTCCTCCGCGGTCCAGCTGCCGGCGCTGAGGACGACCAGGGCGCCGGACTCGGCATCGCGGTCCGGCACGGTCGGCCGGTCCACCGAGACCTCCACCACGCGCAGTTGGAGACCGTTCTTGGCCTCGGCGGCGAGCTGCCCCGCGGCCCGGCGGGCGGTCTCGTCGCCGTCCGGTACGAGGACCAGCACCTTCTGGGCTCCCGGCAGCCGCTCCTTCAGACGGGCGCACACCCGCCGGTAGCGGAGCCGGCCGGCGGCCTGGTCTCCGGACTTCTGCGGGGCGGGCATGTCCCACCGCGCGTCCATGCCGAGGACGCGGCGGACGCGGGCGCGTGCGCCCCCGCCCTCCGGCCGGTGCGCCGACTGTTCCGTGGGCACGTCGACGGTGCCGAGGAGCGTCGAGCCCAGCGCCGCGGCGATCTCCGGTTCGGTGCGCAGCCGGCGGTTCATCCGTATCGCGACGAGATGACCGATGAGGGCGATCAGGAAGAACAGCAGCGCCCCACCGGCGATGAGCTGCACCCGCGTGGGCGGCGCCTCACCGGTCGGGCGGGGGGCCGCGCCCATGACGACCATGCCCGCCTTGTTGTTCGACGGGTCGGCCTGGTCGAGCTTCTGCATGGCCTCCTCCAGCGAGGTGCGCAGCTGCTCGAGCTCGGTGCGGGCCTGCACGCTCTCCACCGTCTGTCCCGGGTCGGCCGCCTTGGCCAGTTCGGTGATGCGGCGGTTGGTCTCCGCGACCTGCTTGCGCAGGGCCGCGGTCCCCGAGGCCGCCGTCGAATCGGTGCTGCCGCCCGCGACTCCGTCGGCGAAGGCGACGAACTGCCGGGCCACCTGGTCGGAGAGACGCTGCGCGCGCTTCGGGGTGTCGGACGTGCCGGAGATCTTGATGATGTTCCCGTCGGCCGCCTTGGCGGTCACCCGGTCCTGCAGCGTCCTGCCGCTGACACCGGACCAGTGCAGAGCGGCGGCGGTGCGGTCGAGCACCGCCGAACTGGTGGCGATGTCCACCTGGGTCAGCAGCTCGCGCTCCTCCCACTGCCCCGGCAGCAGGACCGGTGCCGACGCCGTGTACCGCGGCGGGAACACCACCAGGGAGGTGCCGTAGCCGATGAGTGCGCCCACCACGGCGAAGGCGGCGAGAAGCCGCCAACGCCGGCGGAGTATCCGCCAGATCGTGACTAGGCGGATCGTGTCTTCGTTCAACGCCGCTGCCTCTTCCTTGTGCGGACCGGGTCGCCCGCCGACTGGGGGGTTCGATCGCGCCTCGCGGCGGCGTAGGCGGCGAGAAGCGAAGCTTGCGAGTTGCGCCACGACAGCGGACCGCTGATCCGCTCCTGGCCGATGCCGCCCATCCGGGCCCGCTTCTCCGGGTCGTCCAGCAACACCGTGATCAGCTTGGCGAACTGGGCCTCGTCGTTGGCGGGCGCGTAGACGGCGGCGTCACCGGCCGACACGCGCGCCTCCTTCAGGTCGAAGGAGACGATCGCCCGGCCCATCGCCATGTACTCCAGGACCTTGTTCATGGTCGACACGTCGTTCAGCGGATTGCGCGGGTCGGGGGAGAGGCACACGTCCGCGGTGGACAGGTAGCGCACCAGGTCGGCGTCCGGAATGCGTCCGGTGAACTGCACCTGCTCGGTCAGGCCGAGCTCCCGGGACAGCTCCACCATCGCGTCGAAGGCGTCGCCGGAGCCGACGAACACCGCGTGCCAGTCGGTCCGCCCGAGCTCGTCGCGCAGCTTCGCGAGGGCGCGCAGGGCGTAGTCGACTCCGTCCTGCGGGCCCATCACGCCGAGGTAGCACAGCAGATGGGGCTTGCCGCGCTTCAACTCCGGCTCGGGCGCGACCGGTTGGAACCGCTCGACCTGGGGCGCGCTGCGCACCACGAAGACGTCCTCCGGGTGCTTGCCGCCACGGCGCATCGCGACGTCCCGGTAGCTCTCGTTGGTGGCCAGCACGATGTCCGCGGTCCGGTAGGTCCGCCGCTCCAGCGCGCACACCGCGCGGTAGAGCAGGTCCTCGCCGCGGTCGAACCGGGAGAGATACAGCTCGGGCACCAGGTCGTGCTGGTCGAAGACGAACCGCGCACCGCGCCGCTTCAGCCACAGCGCGGGCAGGAAGAGCAGGTCGGGCGGGTTGCAGGCGTGGACGACGTCGACCGGGCCCACCTTGCGGGCGAGCCGGGCCGTGTGCCACAGCGCCGATCCGTACTCCCGCAGATAGCCGGCCGGTCCTCCGGTGGCCGCGCGCAACGGGTAGCGGTGGATCCGCACCCCGTCGATCTCGGCCTCGGCCTCGGTGTCGCGTTTGCTGCCCTGCGGGCAGATGACGTGCACCTCCCAGCCGGCGTCGCGTAGCGTCGTGCACTCCTGCCACACCCGCCGGTCGAACGGCACCGACAGGTTCTCCACCAGGATCAGCGCGCGCGGGCTCGACCCGTCACCGCCGACTGCGTTACCAAGCAAGGCCCATGTATCCCGGTTCGGTCCGGCGCACGTCGGCGTCGGGAAGGCGGACGAGGTCGACGATCAGCGGGCCGTCGCCGTGGGGGAGTGCCGACAGCACGGCCGGGTCCTTGGTCCCGACCAGGCACACCTCGGCGTGTTCGAGGACGTCGTCGACGGAGTCGGCGAGCAGCTGCGCGAGGTGCGGCAGCCGGGTCTCGATGTACTCGCGGTTGGCGCCGATCAGCCGGGACAGGCTCACGTTGGCGTCGTGGATCCGCAGGTCGTAGCCCTTGCCGTGGAGCCTCTCGGCCAGCTCGACGAGCGGGCTCTCACGGAGGTCGTCGGTGCCGGGCTTGAAGGACAGCCCGAACAGGCCCACCCGGCGCTTGCCGGTGCGCTCGACCATGTCGACCGCGCGCTGCAGATGATCGGAGTTGGAGGGCAGCACATGGGAGAGGATCGGCACCGACACGTCGGCCCGCTGCGCCGCGTACACCAGGCTGCGCAGGTCCTTGGGCAGGCAGGAGCCGCCGAAGGCGAAGCCGGGGCGCAGGTAGGCGGGGCTGATGTTCAGCTTGCGGTCGGCCAGGAACACGTCCATCACCTGGTGCGAGTCGACCCCGAGCGCCTGGCACACCGCGCCCAGTTCGTTCGCGAAGCCGATCTTGAGGCCGTGGAAGGCGTTGTCCGCGTACTTGATCGCCTCGGCCGTCGGGACCGGCACCCGGAACACCTCGCCGGGCAGGCCCTCGTACAGCGCCAGTACGGCGTCACCGCTCGCCGTGTCGAGCTCGCCGATGACGGTCTTGGGCGGGTCGAAGAAGTCCCGCACGCTCGTGCCCTCGCGCAGGAACTCCGGGTTGACCGCGACCCCGACGTCCACCCCGGCCGTGCCGCCGACGTACTTCTCCAGGATCGGCACGAGCAGGTTCAGGCAGGTGCCCGGGAGCATGGTGCTGCGGAACACGACGGTGTGCCGCCCGCCCCGCTCGGCCAGCGCCGCACCGATCTGCTCGGTGACCCGCTCCAGGTACGTGGTGCACAGGCTGCCGTTGGGCTCCGACGGCGTACCCACACAGACCAGCGATATCTCGCTGTCCATGATCGCCTCGCGGACGTCGGTGGTGGCGCGCAGCGCGCCGGTCCGTACGACCTCGGCGGTCAGTTCGCCGATCCGCTCCTCGACCACCGGGGCCTTGCCGTCGTTGACCAGGTCTACCTTCACCTGGCTCACGTCCACCCCGACTACCTCGTGCCCCATGCTGGCCAGGCACGCGGCCGACACGCAGCCCACGTAGCCGAGCCCGAAAACGCTGACCTTCATGACCCGTTCCTCCCCCCAGGCAGGCCCTTGTGGCCTGCGTTCGGCACACCGGCCGGATGACGCTCCCCGCGCATCAGTAGGCCCCCTGCCCGTGCAGCACCGCACGCAGTGTCTTCCACAAGATCACTGTGTCCAGGGCGAGCGACCAGTCCTCCACGTACCGCAGGTCGAGGCGGACCGCCTCCTCCCACGGCAGGTCGCTGCGTCCGCTGATCTGCCACAGGCCGGTGAGTCCGGGCTTGACCAGCAGCCGTCGCCGGATGTCCGGGCCGTAGGCGGCGGACTCCTCCGGCAGCGGCGGCCTGGGACCGACGAGCGACATCGATCCGGTGAGTACGTTGAACAGCTGCGGGAGTTCGTCGATCGAGTACCGGCGCAACACCGATCCCACCCGGGTGACCCGCGGATCCCGGCGGACCTTGAACAGCAGCCCCGCGCCCTCGTTGAGCTCGGCCAGTTCGGCACGTGCCGCGTGGGCCCCGGTGACCATCGTGCGGAACTTGAGGATGGTGAACTCGCGGCCGTCCTTGCCGACCCTGCGCTGGCGGTAGAACGCCCCACCCCGGCTGTCCAGCACCACGAGCAGTGCAACCAGCGTCATCAGCGGGGCGAACAGCAGCAGAAGAATGGTTGCGCCAACCCTGTCCACGACCGCTTTGACCGCCCGGCGGCCTCCGGTGAAGGTCGGCATGCTGACCCGCAGCAGGGGGATGCCGAGCACCGCGTCGACGTGCAGCCGCGGGCCGGCCACCTCCATCAGCACCGGGGCCACGACCATCTCGGCGTCGCTGCCCTCGAGGTTCCAGGCCAGCCGTTGCAGCCGGTCCGGTGACCAGTGGGCGTCGGGCGTGACCGCGACGACGCGGTAGCCGTCGCGGCGGACGCGCTGCGCCACGTCCGACAGCCGGCCGACGATCGGCACTCCGTCCAGGTGGTCGCCGCCGATCTCGGAACCGTCCGTCGTGCACACCCCGTCCACCCGCCAACCAAGATGCGGGAACTTGCGGGTGCGGGTGATCAGGTCGTGCACGGTGGCTGGGCTCCCGGCTGCGAGCACCGGTCTCAGGCACCGGCCTTCCTTGCGCTGTTTGTGCAGCCAGAGGCGCAGCAGATAGCGCGCGATCATGGTGACCACCGCGATCGCGGGGATCGCGACGAAGATCCAGAGCTTGATGTTGCGCGAGGTCAGGGCGATCCCGCCGAGCGCCAGGACGACGGTCGCCGCGAACAGCGACCGGCCGAGCCGGCGGAACTCCTCGGCGCCCTGGCCGAGCACGGCGGGAGCCCACGCGCGGCCCACCGCGAGCGCACCCAGCACCAGCAGCTCGGTGCCGAACGCGAGAATCCCCCATTTCTCGTGCCAGTTGGCCGCGTCCCGGGCCCCGAAGAACTGGCCTATCGCCGTCACCACGACGAACGTGGCCGCGGTGTCGCTGCTGATCACGGCACGGCGGTACCGCTGTTCCCATGCCACGGCGGGCTGTCCCATGGTCCCGTTCGGCACCTGCTGGCGTGCCGGCGGAAACGAGTTGACTACTCCCCCTTGACGCACAGAACCCCCCAGGTTCCGCAATGGTTCGACGTGTTCGCCCAACACTGTTCCTCCCCCCGGGAGGCCCCCACCCCCCGTGCTGTTCCTCCCCTAGGAGGCCCCCGCCCCCTGTCCGCACGACGTCCGGCTGATTCAGCGCTACTCGAGCAACTCACCTTCGCGGCAGCGCAGTCGCATGCTCTGCCGGCCTCTCGACGCGCGCTGGAACCCCCTGACACCTCGGCCGCTCTCGGAACCCAAGCCCCCCGGGTTCCGAGAATCGATCACCGCTACGTCTGGCGCCGAGGACGCGTTGACGGCTTTCCGCAGCCCGGACCAATGGACCCACTAACGGTCGCCTTTGTGTCCGAACCGCCGAAGCAAGGTCAATCTAGACCATGGGAACCGGTGTGAAGAGAGGATGTGTGTAATTTGTGTTGAACATTTCAGCCTTGTTTCTTCCGGTGGTGACCGGCCTCGTGTGGCCTGATGGCACCGTGTGCTCCAGCGAACATGAGCGGCGGCTGACCGGACGCGTGACTCGTTGTACTTGCCGAGGACCGCCCTTGACCTGCGCTGAGCAGGTAGGAAGCAGACAGATCGGGAGTTTCTCCACAGGTCAGAGCCCTGCGCCGCCCATCGCCCTGCTCGGAAGGCATGATGCGTGGCTGGACAGCGCCGTCACTCGCCCCGATGCGCGGGCCCTGATCCGTTGCCTTCCTCAACCAGGGGCGCCCGCACCCGCTGCTCCTCGCGAGCAGAGCCGACGTCCCGTTCCAGGGGGTGCGGCTCACGGCTGTGGCGAGGTCCTCCAAGGCCCGTTTTTCCAGTTCCGCCTCGCGCCGCACGACCTGGCTCCCCTTGTCGGCGGCGTCCTCCCACGTGTGGAGCGCCTCCGCCAGGCGTCCCCAGTGCGGATTCCTGTGCTCGCGCACGGCGACCGCCGCCTTCGCGGTGTCCGCCTCCAGGGCCTCGGCGAACCGCTCCGCCTCGGGAACGACCCGGCTGTCGGTTCGCGGGACGTGGCTCTGCATGAGCATCCCGCGCGGCCGAACCCCTTGAGCCCCTCCTGTGCCTCCTGCGCCTCCCGCGACATCAGACCCCTGGGGCGGACCGGTTCCTGTCTTGCCCGGTCGTATGCCTCCTGCCAGGCGGCGCGTGCCTCCCTGCTCTCCAGCAGCGCCCGGCGCATGTCGGCGTGATGCTCCCGCCTCGGTTCTGCGTAGTCGCGGAGCACCGCGGCCGCGTAGCGGCCGTTGGCGGCGAGCCAGTCCGCGAGCCGGCCCGGCAGCCGGGGGGTCTCCCATGCGGGGAACACCACGTACGCCAGCATCGCCAGGGCCCCGCCGAGCAGGGTGAGCACCACCCGCTCCGGGACCGTCTGCTCCCATGCCTGGCCGCCCATGCCCAGCAGGAAGACGACGTACGCGGCGGTGAGGCACTGGGAGTAGGCGTAGCCGGTACGGTTCAGCGTGTACGACAGGCCCGCCGAGACCACCGTCAGCGCGCCGGACACCTGGGCGTCCGGGCCCAGGGCCCGCACCACGCCGGTGGCGAGCGCGACCCCCGCCGGGGTCCCGGCGAGACGGGCCACCGCACGCGCGTACGTCCGGTGGAAGTCCGGCCGCATCACCATCACCGAGGCGATGGGCGCCCAGTAGCCGTGGCCCAGGGGTAGCCGGGCGGCGATCAGATAGCCGAGCGTGGCCACGGCCGCCAGGCGGACCGCGTGCCGGAACGCAGGTGAGTCCCGCCGGAGTTCACGACGAACCGCCCGGACGACGACCGGGACCAGCCGGAGCATGGTCGGGCGCACCAAGAACCGGGCGTCGGCGGGGCCGGGAGGCGTGGGCGTCCTCCCCCGCGCGCAGCCGCTCCCGGCGATCTCCAACGCCTCGCCGAGCAGTTCCACCAGTCGCTCGGCGGCTTGCCGCGCGGGGCCCTCCAGCACCTCGTGCTCCTCGTCGACGCGCAGGACGTCGGTGCTCTCGGGCCGCACCTCGGCGGATCGAACGGGCGGCCGCATCCAGCACGTCGGTGGCCGACCGTCCACCTGTTCCAGGTGGAGCGGCCCGCAGAGGCGGGCGGAGCCCGGACCCGCGAGATCGGTGGCGACCTTCTCCAGTGCGGGGCTGACCATGCGGCAGGGGCCGCGCGCCTCACGGAGGAGCAGACAGCACGTCTGGCGGAGCACGGGCAACGCCGGACCATGGCTCCGAACGACGTGCTGATCCGGGAGGGACGGGCACGTCGGCTGTCGCGGGCCACTCGGACGTCTCCCCACGCACAGGTCACAAGCAGTCCGCATGGCTCGGACAACGCCTCTTCCGCCACGCCCGCGGACGCTGATGGCGTCCCGATGAGGCGCCGTCCGACGTGACCGGGATCTCGCTGCGTGCCGGGTCCCCCGTCCCTACGCTGGTCACGCCCGCCGGCGCGGACGACCCGCGGGAGAGCCGCTGTAGGCTGAAGAACAGCCCTTGACCTGCGAGAAGCAGGCAGGGAGCCGAGTTCAGGGAGTTCCGAATGCTGCGCACCATGTTCAAGTCCAAGATCCATCGCGCCACGGTCACCCAGGCCGACCTGCACTACGTGGGATCGGTGACCATCGACGCCGAACTGCTCGACGCGGCCGACCTGTTGCCCGGCGAGCTCGTGCACATCGTCGACATCACCAACGGGGCGCGCCTGGAGACGTACGTCATCGAGGGCGAGCGCGGCTCGGGCGTGATCGGGATCAACG
This sequence comes from Streptomyces sp. NPDC006476, assembly GCF_040612015.1. Taxonomy (NCBI): domain Bacteria; kingdom Bacillati; phylum Actinomycetota; class Actinomycetes; order Kitasatosporales; family Streptomycetaceae; genus Streptomyces; species Streptomyces sp. NPDC006476. Next base: position 91,443 of record NZ_JBEXPK010000012.1, read on the forward strand.
GTGCCGCCGCCCATCTCGTCCATCCCGGAGACCTGGTGATCATCATCAGTTACGCTCAGCTGGACGACGCCGAGGCACGGGCCTTCGAACCCCGGGTGGTGCACGTGGACCGCGACAACCGCATCGTGGCCCTGGGCGCCGACCCGTCCGAGCCGGTGCCGGGCTCGGACCAGGAGCGCAGCCCGCAGGCCGTACCGGCCTGATCACCGATCACTCGTCCTTCGGACCAGGAGCGTGCCCATGAGCGACATCGAGATCCGCGACGACCGGGCGGCGGGCCGCCTGGAGGCGATCGGTGACGGGACGGACGGCGAAGTCGTCGGCCACATCGAGTACTTCGTCCTCGAATCGCCGGGGCGCGCCCTGGTCCCCGTCCACACGATCGTGGAGCCGGCCCACGAGGGGAAGGGCATCGCGGGCTCCCTCGCCCGCGAGTTGTACGCCATCGCCGAGCGCGAGGGCGTCGTGGTCGCCCCCCTGTGCCCGTACGTCGTGAAGTGGGCCGAGCGCCACCCCGACCAGGCCCCGGCGGCCGACCCCGAGCTGCTGCGCGCGGCGCGGGACTGGCTGCGCGCGCACCCCGGCCGGTTCTGAACGGCATGCTCGCCCTCCTGCACACCTCGCCCGCCCACGTCCCCGTCTTCGAGGCACTGCGCGACGAGCACCACCCCGGTCTCGCACTGCGGCACCTGGTCGACGAGGAACTGCTGGCCCGGGCCCGCCGCGAGGGCCCGGAGGCGGTGGCGGACGAGGTGCGGGCGGCCGTCGGCAGGGCGGTCGCCGACGGGGCCCGGGCCGTGCTGTGCACCTGCTCGACGATCGGCGCAGTCGCGGAGGCGGCGGGGGCCGGTGCCGGGGTGCCGGTCCTGCGCTCGGACCGTCCGATGGCGGCCGCCGCCGTGGCGGCCGGACCGCGGATCGTCGTCCTCGCCACCGTCGAGAGCACGCTCGGCCCGACGGTGTCCCTGATCGAGGAGGAGGCGGCACTTTCCGGCCGTACCGCCGCGGTGCGGACGCGGCTGGTCGAGGGCGCCTGGGACCGCTTCGCGGCGGGCGACACCGAGGGCTGCGCGACACTCGTCGCCACCGCGGTCGACCGTGTCACCGAGGCCGACGCGATCGTCCTGGCCCAGGGCTCGATGGCCGCCGCGGAAGACCTGTCGACGACCCCGATCCCGACCCTGTCCAGCCCGCGCCGTGGACTGGCGGCGGGGGCGCGAGCGGTCGTGGGGCGACAGGACCCGTGGGTGTGACGACGTGGTAGACCGAGGGGCGGCGACGGGCGGGCGTCCGGCACGTGGTCGCCGCGGTCGACTCCGTCGCTGAGGCCGACGCGGTTGTCCTGGCCCAGGGTTCGACGGTCTCGGCAGAGTCCTTGGAGAAGGCCCTGGCCCCGGGTGTTGTGCAGCCCGGGCCGGGGCTGGCGGCGGGTTCGCGGGCGGTCGGGGGGCGACCGTTCCGGCGGGTGTGACTTGGTCGTGGACTGGGGGTGGCGACGGGCGGGCGTCCGACTGGTGGTCGCCGTGGTCGACTCCGTCGCTGAGGCGGACGCGGTTGTCCTGGCCCAGGGTTCGATGGTCTCGGCAGAGTCCTTGGAGAAGGCCCTGGCCCCGGGTGTTGTGCAGCCCGGGCCGGGGGCTGGCGGCGGGGGCGCGGGCGGTCGGGGGGCGACAGGACCCGTGGGTGTGACGAGGTGGTAGACCGAGGGTCGGCGAGGGGCGGGCGTCCGGCTGGTGGTCGCCGTGGTCGACTCCGTCGCTGAGGCGGACGTGATTGTCCTGGCCCAGGGTTCGATGGTCTCGGCAGAGTCCTTGGCGACGAGCCCGGTCCCGGTGCTGTGTAGCCCGCGCCGTGGGCTGGCGGTGGGTGTGCGGGCGGTCGGGGGGCGACAGGGCCCGCGGGTGTGACGAGGTCGTGGACCGGGGGCGGCGACGAGGAGACGGTGTGCTTCGAGGTCGACGGCCTCATGCGCGCCGCGCGTCGGGGTCGGGAGCGTGCTGAAGGGCACCTGGGCGGCGCTCAGGGAGCCGGCGCTGAAGCGGGGGTCCGGTGGCCGGGGCCGGTCGGCTCGGGGAGGGCGCTCGGGGGAGTGAGTGGGGAGACGTTCGTCGGGTACGTGGGGAAGAGTCCAGAGCCGACGTCGACCGACTGGCCGGAGGGCGCCATGACCGAGCCGTATCCCGACCCCACTCCGCCCACCCCCGTGCCGGGCCCGGACCCGCAACCCCCTGACCCGTACCCCTCCCCGGTCCCCACCCCGCAGCCACCCCCGGGCCCGGAACCCACCCCGCCCCCGCAGCCGCCCTCCCCACCGACACCGACCCCGCCACCGGATCCGTCCCCGGTGCCCCCGGGCCCGGAACCGGTACCGAGTCCGGAGCCGGGACCGCCGTTGACCTGAACCGGTGGTCCACAAACGACGGCGGGCGGCCGCTCGGGCCGCCCGCCGCCTTGTGCCGTCCTCCGTTACGCGGAGACCTCCGAGCGGTCCCCGCCCCACAGCGTGTGGAACGAGCCGTCCTGGTCGGTGCGCCGGTAGGTGTGGGCGCCGAAGAAGTCGCGCTGGCCCTGGGTGAGGGCCGCGGGCAGGCGCTCGGCGCGCAGGGCGTCGTAGTAGGCGAGGGCCGCGGCGAAGCCCGGGGTCGGGACGCCCTGGCGCGTCGCGGCGACCAGGACCTCGCGCCAGTCGTCCTGGGCGGCCGCGATCTCCTGGGCGAAGGTCTCGTCCGACAGCAGGCTCGGCAGGTCCGCGCGGGCGTCGTACGCGGCGCGGATGCGGTCCAGGAAGGCCGCCCGGATGATGCAGCCGCCGCGCCAGATCGCCGACACGGCACCCAGGTCGATGTCCCAGTCGTACTCCTCGCGGGCCGCCGCGATCTCGTGGAAGCCCTGCGTGTAGGAGACGATCTTCGAGGCGTACAGCGCCTGCTCGACCCGGTCCGCGAAGGCCGCCGCCTCCGACTCGCCCAGCGTCTGCGCCTTCGGGCCGGCCAGACCGCGCGAGGCCTCGCGCAGCGCCGCGTGACCGGACAGGGAGCGGGCGAAGACCGCCTCCGCGATGCCGGACACCGGCACGCCCAGGTCCAGGGCGATCTGGACCGTCCAGCGGCCCGTGCCCTTCTGCTCGGCCTGGTCGACGACCACGTCCACGAACGGCTTGCCCGTCGCCGCGTCCACGTGGGACAGCACCTCGGCCGTGATCTCGATGAGGTAGGAGTCGAGGCGCCCGGTGTTCCAGGTGCGGAAGATCTCCGCGATCTGCGCGGGGGAGTAGCCGGCGACGTCGCGCAGCAACTGGTAGGCCTCACCGATCAGCTGCATGTCGGCGTACTCGATGCCGTTGTGGACCATCTTCACGAAGTGCCCGGCGCCGTCAGGACCGACATGGGTCACACAGGGAGCGCCGTCCTTGGCCTTCGCGGAGATCTTCTCCAGCATCGGGCCGAGCGAGTCGTACGACTCCTTCGGGCCGCCCGGCATGATGCTCGGGCCGTTCAGCGCGCCCTCCTCGCCGCCGGAGACGCCCATGCCCACGAAGTGGATGCCCTGCTCGCGCAGTTCGCGCTCCCGGCGCCGGGTGTCCGCGAAGTGCGCGTTGCCGCCGTCGATGATCATGTCGCCGGGCTCCAGGAGCGGCGCGAACTCATGGATCACCGCGTCGGTCGGCTCGCCCGCCTTGACCATGATGACCAGCCGCCGCGGCCGCTCCAGCGCCGCCACGAACTCCTTGGCGGTCTCGGCCGCGATGAAGTCGCCCTCGTTCCCGAACTCCTCCACCAGGGCGTGCGTACGCGCGGCCGTCCGGTTGTGCAGAGCGACCGTGTAGCCGTTGCGCGCGAAGTTGCGGGCGAGATTGCGGCCCATGACCGCGAGTCCCGTGACGCCGATCTGGGCTGTGTTGCTCATTCGGTTGGCTCCTTGAGGATCCGGTATCGGTGGTGCCGTTCGTGCCCGTCAGTATCGCCCCACCGACCATCCTGACGTGCCGGTACGCCGAGCGCATGTCCGGGTCGCCCGGTGTGCCGCAGGCAGATACGCACGACGGGCCCCGCCTGTCTCAGCCACTGTGCAACTGCCGTCTATTCCTGATTCCTTGCGGGACAGGGCGGCCGATTGCCGTCTTGTCATGGCCTGTTCGGCACGCTTACTTTTGGCCCTCCTGACGCATGTCGAGGGGGATCTCCATGGCCGTACGCGGTCGGCACCGCCGGTATCAGCCGAACAGGATCAACCGAGCCTCACTCACCGTCACCGCCTCCGGCGCGGGCATGGCGATCCCGCTGATCGGCGCCGGCACCGCGCACGCGGCCGACGTGTCCACCTGGAACAAGGTCGCCGCCTGCGAGTCCTCCGGCAACTGGAGCATCAACACCGGCAACGGCTTCTACGGCGGGCTGCAGTTCACCCAGTCCACCTGGGAGGCCTACGGCGGCACGGTGTACGCCGGGCGCGCGGATCTGGCCACCAAGGACCAGCAGATAGCCGTCGCGGAGAAGGTACTTCGGGGACAGGGGCCGCGTGCCTGGCCCGTGTGCTCGGTCCAGGCCGGGCTGACGCGCGGCGGGGACACCCCGGACCTGCACACCGACGGCACGTCGACCCACCGGACGTCCACCCACCAGACGTCCACCGAGCAGACGTCGACCACGAAGAAGACGTCCGTGCGGGACGTCCAGCCCGAGTCCACGCCCCAGTCGAGGGCGGGCACGGCCGAGATGTACACCGTGGTGCGCGGCGACAGCCTCTCCGAGATCGCCGACACCCAGCACGTACGCGGCGGTTGGCAGCGGCTGTACGCGGCCAACCGCCGGACCATCGGGTCCGACCCCGACCTCATCCTGCCGGGCCAGCGGCTCGACCTGCGGGCCAAGGCGCCCACCACGCACACCGCGTCGACGAAGTCGTCGACGAAGGAGGCCGCTCCGGCCACCGAGGAGAAGCGGACCACCACCCGTCACCACTCCCTGATCGCCCCGGTGGGCGGGCCCATCGGCACCGGCTATCACGTGGCCGGCTCCTCGTGGTCGAAGGGCTACCACACCGGCGTCGACTTCCCCGTCCCCACCGGCACCTCGGTGCGGTCGGTCGCGGCGGGCCGGGTCGTCACCGCCGGCTGGGGCGGCTCGTACGGCTACCAGGTGGTGATCCGGCACGCGGACGGCCGCTACACCCAGTACGGCCATCTGTCGGCGATCTCCGTGCGGGCCGGGCAGAGCGTGAGCGAGGGCCAGCGCATCGGCCGCTCGGGGGCCACCGGCAACGCCACGGGCCCGCATCTGCACTTCGAGGTGCGGACGGGGCCCGGTTTCGGTTCGGACATCGACCCTCTGAGGTATCTGAGGGCCGGCGGCGTCAGGATCTGACCCGCTCCCGGTGCCGGTCGGCAGCCGGCGCCGGGACGTACGAGCCGCCGTAGAAGGGTCCGTAAAAGCGGTAGCGGGCCGGGTCGGGAGTCTCCTCGTCGTTCTCGACGTAGGCCACCGCCAGGAACGTGGGGCCCACCTGCGTGGGGACCACGATCCCTGCGGGGAGTTCGGCCACCGGTTCCTCGGGGAGCTCGGCGGGGACCGGCCCGGTGACGGTCTGCTCGGGCAGGGCCGGCGCGGGCTCCTCGGCGGCGGTGCGGGCGATGCGCTCCGTCGTCAGCAGGATCAGGCCGCCCGCCGCCACCACGCCGCAGCTCAGCGCCAGCGCGGTGCCGGTGCTGCCGTAGCGGAAGGTCTCGCCGAACATCGTGATGCCGACCGCGGCCGCTATCACCGGGTTGACGACGGTGAGCGTGGCCAGCGGGGCGGCGAGGCCGGCGCCCCGGTAGGAGGCCTGCGACAGCAGCAGTCCGGCCGTGGCGAAGACGCCGATCACGGCGAGGGAGGGCACGTCCGAGAGCGTCACACCGCCGGTCCAGTCGACCGCGACGACCTTGGTGAAGACCGAGGACATGCCGAAGGCTATGCCGGACGCGGTGGCGAGCAGCATGCTGCGCACCGCCGGGTGCCGGTGGGCGGCCCGGCCCGCGATCATGAGGGCCACGACCGCGCCGCCGGTGACCGCGGCCACCGCCACGCGCTGCGCCGTGTCCAGCGACTGCTCGTCGGACGCGCCGACCAGGGACAGCAGACCGGCGAGGCCCACGGTCGCCATGATCGCGCCCCGCCAGGCGGTGGAACCGGCCTTGCGGCCCACGAACAGCGCCGCCATCGGCAGCGCCAGCACGATGGTCAGGGCCCCGAGCGGCTGCACCAGGCTGAGCGGGCCGTAGGCCAGTGCCGCCACGTGCAGCAGACCGCCGAGGCCGTTCAGCGCCACCGCGGCCCACCAGCCGGGCCGGCGCAGCGGCGCGTACTGCTCGCCGGGGGAGGTCACCGCCACGCGCTCCTGCACGATCGCCCCGCCGGCGTAGGCGACGGCGGAGACGAGAGAGAGGATCACGGACAACGCGAGGGCGCTCATGAGTAGCTGCTCCTCTGCGTGAGGCGGGGGCGGTTGCCCCTGCGCGGCGAACGGTCGGCCTTCATAGCGAACACGATGCCTTGTCGATCTGTTCCCGTCGTCGTCCCTGAGCACCCAATGGGTCCTACTGCCGATGGAGTACGAATCGGGCGCTGTCCTCCCCAGGGTGGGTGACCCGGGGTGGACACCCCCTGGGGGGAACCCCCAGGGGCCTTGGTACTACTGCTGTTCGTGGACCCGGAGCCCGACCTCGACCCCGATCTCGCCGCGCTCGAAGCGCTGGGCGGCTTCTTCGTCCTGCGCGTGGGCGCGGGACCGGCGGCGCCGCTTCCCAGTCTCGCGCAGACGTACGAAAATCGCGCCTCGGATATGTACGGAAATACCCTGACTTTCCGGGTGGAGAAGGTCGGCGCCGCGCTGCGCGCTCCGGAACCCCGGATCGCCGCCTCGGTGGCCCAGCAGGGGCTCGCCGCCCGGTTCTGGTCGGTCGCCCTTGGGTGCGCGGCCCGCTACGGCCGCATCCCCGACCTCGCCCCCGGGCTGCTGCGCTGGGACCCCGGCGTGAGCGCCCCCGACGACCTCTGGCTCTCCGAGGTCCGTCCCCTGCCCGCCGACCCCGTGACGATCGCGGACGTCGTGCTGCACGGCCACCTCGAACCGCTCGCCACGGCCCTGCGCGCCCACCACCGCGTCGCCCCCGGCCTGCTCCGGGGCAACGCGGCCTCCGCGCTCGCCGGAACCGCCCGACAGCTGGAGCACTGGGCCCGCGTGCGGGGCGACGAGGAAGCCGCCACTCGCACCCGTTCTCTCACCACCGCTCTCCTCGCCCACCCCCTTCTGGCCGGCACGCTCACCGACACCCTCCGGCGCCGCAGCTGCTGCCTCTACTACCGGGTGCCCGGCGGGGGAGTGTGCGGCGACTGTTGCTTCACACGAGCCCCGCGCTCTTCCGCGCGCGGCTCATCTGGGTGACCATGAAGGAACCGGTCGCCGAAACAGGGAGTTGCGGGTGCGAGTCGGACTGCTGACCCGGGAGTACCCGCCGGACGTGTACGGCGGCGCGGGTGTCCATGTCGAGTTCCTCGCCCGGGAGTTGAGCTCCCTGGTCGACCTCGAGGTGCACTGCTGGGGCGAGGGCCGCGGGGTGGGCGTCGTACGCCACCGCTCCTGGGCCGCCCTGGACACCGCCAACGACGCGCTGCGCACCTTCTCCGTGGACCTCGCCATGGCCGCCGGTCTCGAAGGCCGCGAGCTGGTGCACTCCCACACCTGGTACGCCAACCTCGGCGGCCACCTCGCCAAGATGCTGTACGGCGTCCCGCACGTGATGACCGCGCACTCGCTGGAGCCGCTGCGCCCCTGGAAGGCCGAGCAGCTCGGCGGCGGATACGCGCTCTCCAGCTGGGCCGAGCGCACCGCGATCGAGAGCGCCGACGCCGTGATCGCCGTGTCCGGGGCCATGCGCGAGGACATCCTCACGTGCTACCCGACGCTGGATCCGGCCAAGGTCCACATCGTGCACAACGGCATCGACACCACGCTCTACCACCCCGACCACGGCACCGACGTGCTCGACCGGATCGGCCTCGACCGCACCCGCCCGTTCATCCTGTTCGTCGGACGGATCACCCGCCAGAAGGGCGTACCGCACCTGCTGCGGGCCGTGCGGGACATCGATCCGGCCGCGCAGGTGGTGCTGTGCGCGGGCGCGCCGGACACACCGGAGATCGACCAGGAGTTCCGCGATCTCTACCAGGAGCTGAGCCGGGTCCGCGAGGGCGTGCACTGGATCCCGCAGATGCTGCCGCGGCCGGAGGTGATCCAGCTGCTCACCCATGCGGCGGTGTTCGTCTGCCCGTCGGTGTACGAGCCCCTCGGCATCGTGAACCTGGAGGCGATGGCCTGCGGCACGCCGGTGGTGGCCTCCCGGGTGGGCGGCATCCCCGAGGTCGTGGACGACGGCCGAACCGGGGTACTCGTGCAGGTGGACGACGACTTCGAGGCGGCCCTCGCGCGGGCACTGGACGCGGTGATCGGCGATCCTGAAGGGGCCCGGCGGATGGGTGAGGCCGGGCGGGTGCGCGCGGTGGAGGAGTTCGGCTGGGACGCCGTCGCCCGCCGTACCGTCGGGCTTTACGAAGAGATCCTCAAACAGGAATAGAACCATCGGGAGTTCTTCGAACAGGCTTACTCCGCCTCGCCCAGGGGCAGGCATGGATCAACCACGGTGAGGGGAGCGGCCATGCGTCGTGGCGGACCTTCGGTGCTCGGGATCGTCCTTGCGGGCGGTGAAGGCAAACGCCTGATGCCCCTGACAGCCGACCGCGCGAAACCAGCGGTCACCTTCGGCGGGACGTACCGTCTCGTCGACTTCGTCCTGTCCAACCTCGTCAACGGCGACATCCTGCGCATCTGTGTGCTGACGCAGTACAAGTCGCACTCGCTGGACCGGCACATCACCACCACCTGGCGGATGTCCAGTCTGCTCGGCAACTACGTCACCCCGGTCCCGGCCCAGCAGCGGCTCGGCCCGCGCTGGTACCTGGGCAGCGCGGACGCGATCCTGCAGTCGCTGAACCTGATCTACGACGAGCGGCCCGAGTACGTGGTGGTGTTCGGCGCCGACCACGTCTACCGGATGGACCCGCGGCAGATGCTCGCCCAGCACATCGAGAGCGGGGCGGGCGTCACGGTGGCCGGTATCCGGGTGCCGCGCTCGGAGTCCTCGCAGTTCGGCGTGATCACCCCGGGCTCCGACGGGCTGACGGTGGAGCGCTTCCTGGAGAAGCCCGCCGACCCGCCGGGCCTCGCGGACGACCCGGAGTGCGTGTTCGCCTCCATGGGCAACTACATCTTCACCACCAAGGCGCTGATCGAGGCACTGCAGCGGGACGCCGAGGACGAACACTCCGTGCACGACATGGGCGGCTCGATCCTGCCCCAGCTCACCGAGCGGGGCGAGGCCCAGCTGTACGACTTCAGCGCCAACCACGTGCCCGGCGAGACCACCCGCGACCGCGGTTACTGGCGGGACGTGGGCACCCTCGACGCGTACTACGACGCCCACATGGACCTGATCGCCGAGCGGCCCGCCTTCAACCTCTTCAACCGGCAGTGGCCCATCTACACCCACTCCTACCAGCTCTCCCCGGCCCGGTTCAACGCGGGCGGCATCGCCAGCGAGTCCATCATCAGCGCCGGCTGCCTGATCCGCGGCCAGGTCACCCGCTCCGTGCTGTCGCCGGGAGTCCTGGTCGACCCGGGCGCGGTGGTGCAGGGCTCGGTGCTGCACGACAACGTCCACATCGGGCGCGGTGCCATCGTGCGCGGGGCGGTCCTGGACAAGAACGTGGAGGTGCCGCCGGGCGCGACGATCGGCGTCAACCCGGAACGGGACGCGGAGCTGTACACCGTCTCCAAGGGCGGGGTGATCGCCCTCGGGAAGGGGCAGGTGGTGTCGTAGCGGGCCGCGGGCTCAGCCGGAGGCCTCCCGCATCGCCTGGAAGTTCCTCATGATGGCCTCGCTGGTGGGCCGCACCTCCCGGGTCGGGCTGAACTGCAGGGCCTCGGTGCCCGGCGCGGTGTGCACGGGGACGTGACCGGGTGGCGCGTAGTACGCGTCGCCCTCCCCGTAGACCTCGTCGCGGTCCGTGTAGTGGAAGGTCAGCTGCCCCTTGAAGACATAGCCCCAGTGCGGGCACTGACACTGGTCGTCGGGCAGCCCCCGCAGCAGCGGCGTGTGATCGACGTTCTCGCGGAAGGTGATGAAGTCCACCGTGTAGTCGTCCAGCTCCTCGGACCGGTCGAGCACGATTCCGAAGTCGCCTCCCTGGGAGGCTGTCTCCCTGGACACCTTCGACATCTCTCTCGCCTTCTTCCCGCAGAGACCGACCCCTTGTCCCATTCTCCGCCCCTCTCGCGGCCCGGCCACCGGGGCACTGTCTTGTCATGTCCCTGGACGCGATGCGGAATCCGTGTTGTCATGCCAACTGCTGTCCATGACAACGTTGTTATGGAGGTTTTCCGTGCACCTGGCACGCCTCAGAGACCGACTCGCGTTACTGCTGGCCCTCGCGCTCGGCATCGCCGGGCTCGCCGCCGTCCCCGCCGCGACCGCCGCCGGCGACCCGGTGGAGGTCCACGGCCTGAAGGGCGAGTACTACACCCAGTCCGCGCCCGGCGCCTTCGACTTCGACGAGCTCAAGGCGACCGGCTTCGACCCGAACCTCGACTTCGACAACCTGGAGCCGCGCCTGGCGTTCACCACCGGACGGTCCGACGACGTCAGCGTCCGCTGGACCGGGAAAATCGTCCCGGAGAGAACCGGCCCGCACACCTTCTCGATCATCGGCGACAACGGCTTCCGCCTCTGGATCGGCGGACAGCTCGTCATCGACCACTGGGTGGACGACTGGGACAACGAACAGACCGGCACGCCGGTCGACTTGACCGCGGGACGCGCCTACGACATCAAGGTCGAGTACTTCGAGCACTACGGCGGCTCCAACCTCCACCTGCGCTGGACCGAGCCCGGCGGCACCAAGGTGCCCGTCCCGCAGTCCGCGTTCCGGCTGCCCGACGGCTTCGACTACGACGGCGCCGTCGCCACCACGGTCCTCGCCACCGGCCGCACCCTCAAGCTCGACTTCGCCCAGCCCCTCGCCGCACCCCCGGCCGGCCTCACCGACCACCTCCAAGCGGTGATCGGCGGAGCCAAGTGGCCGCTGGGCAACGCGACGTTGGACCCGTCCGACGACAGGTCGCTCCTCATCCCGCTGACCCAGCCCGTCGTCGGCAACAAGACGGGCACCGCCCGCGGCACCGCCGACGTCCGCTACGACGGCGGCGGCGGCCTCACCCGCGCGGACGGCAACGTTGTCAAGGCGTTCTGGTCCAGCGGCCCCAACCGCTCCACCCACGAACTGCGCACGAAATGGGCCGACCAGGTCGGCCCGGACAACGCCCACCCCGAGTACCCGCGCCCGCAGCTGACCCGCGCCGACTGGCGCAACCTGAACGGGCGTTGGCAGTTCGCCGCGGCGACGGCGGGGGAGCGGCCGCCGGTCGGCAGGAACCTCGCCGAGCACATCCTCGTCCCGTACCCCGTCGAGTCCCAGCTCTCCGGCCTGGAACGGCACGAGGACCGCATGTGGTACCGCCGCACCTTCACGGTCCCCGCCGGCTGGAAGATCGGCTCGGGCAAGCGGCTGCGGCTCAACTTCGGGGCCGTCGACTGGCGGGCCGAGGTCTACGTCAACGGCATCAAGGTCACCGAACACCAGGGCGGCTACGACAAGTTCAGTGCCGACATCACCGACGCGCTGAAGCCGGGCCGCACCCAGGAGCTGATCGTCGGCGCGTACGACCCCACCGACGCGGCCGACGGCGAGAACCCGCCCCTCGGCAAGCAGCGTCTGGACCCCAGCGGCATCTGGTACACGCCGACCTCGGGGATCTGGCAGACGGTGTGGATGGAGCCGGTGGCGCCCGACCACGTGGACGCGCTGAAGCTCGTCCCGGACGTCGCGACGAGCCGGCTGACGGTGGAGGCGCAGGGTGTGCGCGCCGGCGTACCGATCACGGTGACGGCGTACGACGGGAAGCGCGAGGTCGCCACGGCGCGCGGCCGGACCGGCGGCCCGCTCACGCTCACCCTCGACAGACCGCACCTGTGGTCGCCCGACGATCCCTTCCTCTACGGCCTGAAGGTCACCGTCGGCGCCGACCGCGTCGGCAGCTACTTCGGGATGCGCTCGATCTCCGTCGAGAAGGTGAACGGCGTCCCCCGCACCCTCCTCAACGGCAAGCCGGTTTTCATGATGGCCACCCTCGACCAGGGCTTCTGGCCCGACGGCCTCTACACCGCCCCGACCGACGAAGCCCTGGCGTACGACCTGAAGGTGCACAAGCAGCTCGGTTTCAACGCCGTCCGCAAGCACATCAAGGTCGAGCCGGACCGCTGGTTCTACTGGGCCGACCGGCTGGGTCTGATGGTGTGGCAGGACATCCCCGCGATGACGGCCGGGGTGAACCCGTCTCCCGCCGCCCGCGCCGAGTTCGAGCGCGAGATGAAGCAGATCATCGACGAGCACGTCAGCAGCCCCTCGGTGGTCATGTGGGTCACCTTCAACGAGGGCTGGGGCCAGTACGACATGGCCCGCATCGCCGACCAGGCCAAGGCCTGGGACCCGTCCCGGCTGGTCAACTCCATGTCGGGGCTGAACCTCGGGGCCGACGGCGGCACCGGCGACATCATGGACGAGCACGGCTATCCCAGCCCCGCCCTGCCACCCCACCCGGACGGTCGACGCGCCCTGGTCAGCGGCGAGTACGGCGGCCTGGGGCTGGCGGTGCCCGGTCACGCCTGGTCCGTGCAGCAGTCGTACGTCGACGTCGACCCGGCGACCTACACCGACGACTACCTCGCCAAGCTCGCCGAGGTGCGCGCTCTCGCCTGCCAGGGCGGCAACGGCGCGGTCTACACGCAGATCTCGGACGTCGAGGGCGAGCTCAACGGCCTGCTCACCTACGACCGCGAGGTGCTCAAGCCGGACGCCCGGCGTGTGCGCGCCGCGCAGCGGGCCCTGATCCAGGACGCTTCCAGGGCGGTTCCCGCAGGGTGCCCCTCGACCACCTGACCCCCTACCCCTTCCGGAGGACTCCCGACATGAGATGGACCCGGCGCCTGCGCCTGTGCACGGCGGGGGTGGTGGCGGCGTCCGCGCTGTTCGCCGCTCCCGTCGCCGCCCGGGCCGCCGAGCCGAGCGACGCTCAACCGACCAGCCTGGTCAACCCGTTCATCGGCACCGAGAACGAGGGCAACACCTATCCCGGTGCCGCCGTGCCCTTCGGCATGGTGCAGTTCTCACCCGACACCGGCCACAACACCGGCTACGACTACTCCCAGAACCACATCCGCGGCTTCTCCCTGGTGCACCTGTCGGGCGTCGGCTGCGGCCTCGGCGGCGACCTGCCGGTCCTGCCCACCACCGGTGACGTCACCGAGACCGACTACGCGCGGTACGCCGCCGAGTTCAGCCACGACGACGAGACGGCGAGCCCCGGCTACTACGAGGTCGGCCTGAAGACCGGCATCAGGGCCGAGCTGACGGCGACGCGGCGCACCGGTGTGCAGCGCTACACCTTCCCGGCCACCGACAAGGCCAACGTCCTGCTCAACGCGGCGCAGTCGCTGCACACCGGCGTCTCCTCCACGGTCGAGATCCTCGACAGCCGCACCGTGCGCACCGCCATCACGGGCCGCGGCTTCTGCCAGGACACCAAGCCCTACACCGTCTACACGATCACCCGCTTCGACCGGCCCTTCACCGCGTACGGCACCTGGGACGGCCCGACCGTGACCTCGGGCTCGAAGACCGGCCGGGACGGCGCCTACGTCCGCTTCGACACGACGAAGGACCGCACCGTCGAGGCGACCACCGCCCTGTCCTACGTCGACGCCCACGGCGCGGCCGTCAACCTCCGCGCCGAGGGCGGGCGTTCCTTCGACGCCGTACGCCACGGGGCTGAGCGGGCCTGGGAGGACCGGCTCGACGACGTGCGCGTCAAGGGCGGCGACGACAGCCTGCGGCGGACCTTCTACTCGTCCCTGTACCGGTCCTTCCTCGCGCCCAACATCGGCAGCGACGCCGACGGCCGCTACACCGGCTGGGACCAGCGGATCCACCGCGCCGACGGCTTCACCTACTACCAGAACTGGTCCCTGTGGGACACCTACCGCACCCAGTCCCAACTGCTGTCCCTGCTCGCGCCGCGTGAGGCCCGGGACATGGCGATCTCGGTCATCAAGATCTCCGAGGAGAGCGGCTGGCTGCCCAAGTGGGGCTACGGCACGGTCGAGACGAACATCATGACCGGTGACCCGGTCACCCCGTTCCTGACCAACGCCTACCAGCAGGGACTGCTCAAGGGGTACGAGGAGCGGGCCTACCGGGCGCTGAAGCGCAACGCCGACGGGGTGCCGCCGGCGGACTCCCCGGCGGTCGGCAGAGAAGCGAACAAGGAGTACATCGCCCACGGGTTCGCCCCGTACACCAAGGGCCGCCCGCACGTGAAGCCCGGCGACTCGGACTACGACCACGGGGCCTCGGCGACCCTGGAGTACGCCCTGTCGGACGCGATGCTGGCCCGAATGGCCCGCGATCTCGGCCATTCGGGGGACGCGGCCCGCTATGCCGCCCGCGCCCAGAGCTACCGGAACATCTTCGACCCCTCGACCGGCTTCTTCCGCGCCCGTGACGCCTCCGGCGCCTTCACCGGCCCGGCCGACCCGGCGCAGAGCGAGGGCTTCCACGAGGGCACGTCCTGGCAGTACCAGTGGCTGGTGCCGCAGGACCTGCCCGGGATGGTCTCCCTGATCGGCGGCGAGCAGGCCGCCAACGCCCGGCTGGACTCCTTCTTCGCCTACGACCAGTTGCTCGCCGACCCGGCGAGGACGGCCCGCGAGGTGTGGGTCAACGGGCCCTACGACTACTACAACGCCGACAAGTACAACCCGCAGAACGAGCCCGACCTCATCGCCCCGTACACCTATCTGTCGACCGGTCAGCCCTGGAAGACCACCGACGTCGTGCACGCGGCGCTGACCCTCTTCACCGACACCCCGACCGGCATGACCGGAAACGACGACCTCGGCACCATGTCCGCCTGGAACGTGCTGTCGTCGATCGGGATCTTCCCGGTGCAGCCCGGCTACGACACCTGGGGCCTGTCCACGCCGGTCTTCGACAGGGTCGACCTGACCCTGGACCGGCGCTACTACCCGCACGGCGCCCTGAGCATCTCCGCACCCGGCACCTCCGGCACCGACCGGTACATCCAGTCGGCCCGCACGGACGGAAAGGCGTACGACCGGACCTACCTGACGACCGGCTCCCTGCGCTCCCTGCGCTCGCTGTCGTTCACGGTCGGCCCGCACCCGTCTGAGTGGGGTACCTCGGCCCTGGCGGCGCCCCCCGCGCTGAAGTAACCACAGGTGTCTCCTGAGTCCCGCCCCTTCCAGAGGGGCGGGACTTAATCCGCTGTTAACTGAGCGTAGCTTGATCGCACTTGACCGTAATCGCTTGTCGGGGGTTGACTGCTGGCTCACCCTTCGTCGATGCGAGGCAAGCCATTGACTTCTGACCTGCTCGCTCCTCTCGACCTGGCGTTCTGGAACATCGAGTCCGCCGAGCACCCCATGCATCTCGGCGCCCTCGGGGTCTTCTCGGCCCACTCTCCGACCGCGGGCGCCCATGCCGCCGACCTGCTCGCCGCCCGGGCCGCGGCGGTGCCCGGGCTGCGGATGCGGATCAGGGACGTATGGCAGCCCTTCTCCTTCCGGCCGCTGGCCTTCGGCGGGGCCACCCGGGAGCCCGACCCCGCCTTCGACCCCCTGCACCACGTCCGGCTGCACGCCCCCACCGCCGACTTCCACACGGTGGCGGGCCGCCTGATGGAGCGTCCGCTCCAGCGCGGCCGGCCGCCGTGGGAGGCGCATGTGCTGCCCGGGGAGGACGGGGTCTCCTTCGCCGTGCTGTTCAAGTTCCACCACGCCCTGGCCGACGGGCTGCGGGCGCTGACGCTCGCCGCCGCCGTGCTGGACCCGATGGACCTGCCCGAGCGCCGACCGCGCCCCCAGGAGCCCCGGCGCGGTGTCCTGCCCGATGTGCGCAGACTGCCGGAGCTGGTCAGGGGCGCCGTGTCCGACGCCGGGCGCGCCCTCGACATCGGCGCGTCCCTCGCCGTGTCGGGACTGGGCGTGCGCTCCTCGTCGGCCCTGGCCGCCGAGCCCACCGGCAGGCGCCGCACCGCCGGTGTCGTGATCGACCTCGACGACGTGCACCGCGTCCGCAAGTCCGAGGGCGGCACCGTCAACGACGTGCTCATCGCGGTCGTCGCGGGCGCCCTGCGCCGCTGGCTGGACGAGCGCGGCGACGGCAGCGAGGGCGTCCGGCCGCGCGCCCTGATCCCGGTCTCCAAGCGCCGCCCGCGCACCGCCACCCCGCAGGGCAACCGGCTCTCCGGGTACCTGATACGGCTCCCGGTCGACGACCCCGACCCGCTCGGCCGGCTCGGCACGGTGCGCGCGGCCATGGGCCGCAACAAGGACGCCGGGCCCAACCGGGGCGCGGGCGCCGTCGCGCTGCTCGCCGACCATGTGCCGCCGCTGGGCCTCAGGCTCGGCGGTCCGCTGGCCGGCCAGGCCGCCCGGCTCTGGTTCGACATCCTGGTCACCAGCGTCCCGCTGCCCAGCATCGGACTGAAGCTCGGCGGCAACCCGGTCACCGAGGTCTACCCGCTCGCCCCGCTGGCCCGCGGCCAGGCACTCGCGGTCGCCGTCTCCACCTACCGCGGCCACGTCCACTACGGCCTCGTCGCCGACGCCAAGGCCGTACCGGACCTGGACCGCCTGGCCGCGGCCCTCACCGCGGAGGTCGAGACCCTCATCACGGCGTGCGGTTCCTGATCAGGACGAGTTTGGAGGACCGGGGCGGAGCTCCGTAAAATCCACCCTTCGACAGCGGGTGCGATCGGAGCGCCGCTCGGTGATCAGGGAAACGGCAGCGCGATGACGGTGACAGAGGACGGCCCGGCGGCCATGGACGAGGTCGTGTACGGGCCCGGCATCGACCCGGAGCGGCTCGCCGTCTGCCTCAGCGTGCTGGAGGAACTCGACAAGCTGGAGGTCGACCACCCCGACGCGATCGCCGTGCGCCGGGCCACCGCCGGCATCTACCGCACCGTGAAGCAGCGCCGCCGCCAGGAGCGCCGGGCCGCCAAGACCGCGCACGACAAGGCGGTCACCGAGGCCACGGCGACCGGCTCCGCCCAGCGCATCGACGACGAGACCGAGGGCATCCTGCCGTCCTCGGTCACCGAGGAGGGCAGGATCGCGGGGATACTCCAGCGCCCGCGCTCCTGCTACACCTGCAAGACCCGGTTCGTCGAGGTCGACTACTTCTACCACCAGCTCTGTCCCGACTGCGCCCGCCTCAACCGCGGCAAGCGCGACGCCCGCGCCGACCTCACCGGCAAGCGGGCCCTGCTCACCGGCGGCCGCGCCAAGATCGGCATGTACATCGCGCTGCGCCTGCTGCGCGACGGCGCGCACACCACGATCACCACGCGTTTCCCCAAGGACGCCATCCGCCGCTTCAAGGCCATGGACGACTCGGCGGAGTGGATGCACCGGCTGGAGGTCGTCGGCATCGATCTGCGCGACCCGGCACAGGCCGTGGCCCTGGCCGACCAGGTCGCCGAGAACGGCCCGCTGGACATCCTGATCAACAACGCGACCCAGACCGTGCGCCGTCTGCCCACCGCGTACGCGGCCCTGGTCGACGGCGAGAGCGCCCCGCTGCCCGCCGGGGAGCTGCCCGCCCACCATGTCATCGGCGCCTTCAACTCCGGCGCGGTCGACGGCCTCGCCGCACTGCCCCTCGGCACCAGCGGCCTCGACGCCCAGAAGGTCGCCGACCTCGCCCTGGTCGCCGGCAACGCCAGCGTCGCCCGGCACCTCGAGGGCACCGCCATCGACGCGGGCGGCCTGGTCCCGGACGTCGTCGAGACCAACACCTGGGTGCAGACCATCGAGCAGATCTCCCCGGTGGAGCTGCTCGAGACCCAGCTGTGCAACTACACGGCGCCGTTCATCCTGATCAGCAAGCTGCGCCCGGCGATGGCCGAGGCCGCGCGCCGGGCGCCCGGCAAGCGGGCCTACATCGTGAACGTGTCCGCCATGGAGGGCGTCTTCGGCCGCGGCTACAAGGGCGCGGGCCATCCGAACACCAACGCCGCCAAGGCCGCCATGAACATGGTGACCCGGACCAGCGGCCAGGAGATGTTCCAGACCGACGGCATCCTGATGACCTCGGTCGACACCGGCTGGATCACCGACGAGCGGCCCCACTACGACAAGCTGCGCCTGGCCGAGGAGGGCTTCCACGCACCGCTCGACCTGGTCGACGGGGCCGCGCGGGTCTACGATCCGATTGTGCGCGGCGAACAGGGCGAGGACCTGTACGGCGTCTTCCTGAAGGACTACGCGCCCGGGAAGTGGTGATCCGCGATCGTGCGTGTGGCCCGGCGCCTGCCGGGAACCCGCCCCCTGGTGATAACCGCGTCAGGGAGTGACCATGAGCAGTCCACACGGTGTTGATCCGCGAGCGCACGACGACCCGCGCAACCGGTATCCGACCGACGAACAGTTCTACGGCAACGACCGCCCCGACAACGCCGAACTGCCCGAGGACCGGCCGCGCGGCGCCGGCAGTGGGGAAACGACCCCGGTGAAGCACCGCGGCACGTGGGCCACGGTCGCCCTCGTCGCCTGCATCGTCCTGGTGATCATCCTGGGTATCGCGCTGTTCCCGTGAGGGAGCCACAGCCACCGTCATGAGCGAGGTGGTGCGTATGAGCGAAGCCGGTCGTGGACGGCGTACTCCGGTCCGGAGTACGCCGTCCTGACGCGAGTGCCCCCGTCCACCAGCAGATCCGCGCCGGTGATCCACTCGGCCGCGTCCGAGGCCAGCCACACCACCGCCCGCGCGATGTCGTCCGGCTCGCCGATCCGCCCGAGCGGCAGCGCGGCGGCCAGTTGCTCCTCGCCCGGCTCCCACACGAACCGGGCCATCTCGGTGCGCACCAGACCGGGGGAGACCGCGTTGACCCGCACCTTCGGCGCCAGTTCGCCCGCGAGCTGCCGGGTGAGGTGCAGCAGCGCCGCCTTGCTGGTGCCGTAGGCCCCGACGTTCGGGCCGACATGCCCGGCGCCCTCCGTGCAGACGTTCACCACCGGCCGCCGTGCTCCCGCATCCACGCCCGCCAGGCCCCCTGCACCAACCGCAGCGGAGCCTCGACGTTCACCGCGAAGGCCGCGGCCCAGGCGTCGGGGTCGGCCTCCATGAGCGGCCCGTAGGGCTGGTTCGTCGCCGCGTTGTTCACCACGACGTCGATCCGGTCGAACGTGCTCATGGCGGCCTCGACGACTTCCCGCAGATGCCCCGGATCGGCGACGCTGCCGCTCACGCCGATGCCGTCCAGTTCGGCGGCCGTGCGCCGCACGTCCTCCGCGTCCCGCGCGGTCACGCACACCCGCGCCCCGGCGGCGGCCAGCCGCTCGGCCACCGCCCGCCCGATGCCGCGCGTCCCGCCGGTGACGACGGCAGCCCTGCCCTTCAGCCCGTCCTGCGCATACGACGACGTCATCGCCGTACCGTCTCATGACGGACCGTCAGTCGACAGCCCCGAGACGGGAGTTCCGCGCGGCGACGAGTTCCAGGACCGTGCGCCAGTCTTCCAGAACCCCGGCGTCCAGGCCCGCGGTCCGGCTCTCCTCGTCCGCCAGCCGCAGCCGCAGGAGGTCGTCGTCGTGGGCGGGGCCGTGCCGGCCTACGAGACGGTAGACACGCTCGCCGAGCAGGGGCCGTACGGCCTCGGCGGCGCGCTCGGCGCCGAGGCGTTCGTCGCCGGGGCAGATCAGCTGCCCGATGTCGTGCACCAGGCCCGCCACCTGGAGTTCCTTGTCGGCGGGTCGGCTGCGGCGCAGCAACGCGGCGGTGCGCAGCGCGTGCTGGTGCCGGCAGGCGTGCAGCAGATCCATCAGCTCTTCGACACTGCGCAGCTCCATGCGTCAGTCCTCCCGCCGGACAAGCCGTTGCCGTCCGTCAGCAGATCATGGCCGTGTTTCGATTCGGCCAACGGCACTTGAACTGCGTGGCCACTTCAGTGCTGTCCGTGATGACCGTCCTGGTGCGTGTGATGCTCGTGGTGCGCGTGTGCGGAGTGGTCACCTTGCCCGTGATCGTGCTCCGCGTCGGCGTCGCCGGGCGCTCCGCCCATCATCCGCAGCATCGCCGCCCCGCCCGTGCGGGCGAAGCGCCACACCAGCACCGCCGCGAGCAGCAGGAAGACGATGTTGAGCCAGGTCGTGTAGTTCCAGGAGACACCCTCGTCGGGGATCTTCGCACTGCTCTGGTCCGGCACGAGCCCGAGGCCGCCGAAGACGAGCTCCACCACGTAACCGGCGAGGACCATTGCCGCGTAGAAGGTCGCCAGCAGGAAGGCCGTCATGCGCGGCCCGTAGTACTTCCGGTAGATGTTCAGGATCGGCAGGATCAGCAGGTCGGCGAAGATGAACGCGACCACCCCGCCGAAGCTGATGCCGCCCTTCCACAGCACCACCGCCAGCGGCACGTTCCCGATGGAGCAGACGAACGAGGCGATGGCCACCAGCGGGCCGAGCAGCGGACCGACGATCTTCGCGGCGAGCGGATGCCCCTCCAGGAAGAAGGACTGCCAGAAGGAGTCGGGCACCCAGGCCGCGATCGCCCCCGCGATGAGCAGCCCCACCACCAGGTCCCGCAGGATCGCCGCCCACTCCATGACGAACACGTGGGAGACGGAGGTGAACCCGTTCCGGGACAGCAGCCGCCGTACGAACGACCCCTCGCCGCCCACCGACATGTCCATCCCGGCATGGCCCTCCATGGATCCGGCGATCCCGCGTTCGGCCTGCTCGCGGGCCTGGCGCAGCAGGCGCTCGCGCAGGAACAACCGGAACAGCACGGCGAGCAGGACGATCATCACCGGGCCGCCGGTGAACTCCGCCAGGGTGAACTGCCAGCCCATCAACAGGGCCAGGATCACACCCAGTTCGACCACCAGGTTGGTCGAGGCGATCTCGAAGGCCATCGCCGCGGTGAAGTTCGCGCCCTTGCGGAACAGGGAGCGGGCGAGCGCGACCGCCGCGTAGGAACAGGACGAGAAGGCGGCGCCCAGGCCCGCGGCGAGGGTCAGGGTGCGGGGCCGGTCGTCGCCGAGCAGCCGGACGATCGTGGAGCGGCGCACCACCGCCTGGACGACGGCGGACAGCGCGAAGCCCAGCACCAGGGCCCAGGTGATCTCCCAGGTCATCGATCCGGTGATGGACAGCGCGTGGAGGATGGCGTCCATGAGGTCCCAGCCCTTCGGTGTGACTCCCGTCCACGCGACTGTACCCCCTGGGGGTATGAATAGTCAGAGGGGAATTGGAGGGCAATCAGGGGGGAAGCCGTTCTCCCGTCACCGCGGAGAAGGCGTGCACGGCGTCGCCGCGCACGCTCACCCGCAGCCGCGCGCCCCTGCCGTGCGTGGGGCGGCCGGGGAGACGGACGACGACGTGCCCGAGGTTCCCGGCGGACGTGTGGAGAAATACGGCGGCGCCGGTGTCCTCGACGGACTCGACCACCAGGTCCAGGGCGGGGCTCCAGTCGTCCTCGGCCGAGAGCACCCGGAACCCCTCGGGCCGGATGCCGAGCACGATCGCGTCCGCCCCCTCGGCCGCGGCCGCCCGCACGGTCGCTCGG
The DNA here is from genome assembly GCF_040612015.1 of Streptomyces sp. NPDC006476. NCBI lineage: Bacteria > Bacillati > Actinomycetota > Actinomycetes > Kitasatosporales > Streptomycetaceae > Streptomyces > Streptomyces sp. NPDC006476. Next base: position 113,240 of record NZ_JBEXPK010000012.1, read on the forward strand.
GGCAGCGGCACCTCCAGGCCGTCAAGCCGCACCCCGTGCCCGGACAGCGGCAGCCGGAACAGGTTCATCGCGGGCGAGCCGACGAAACCGCCCACGAAGGTGTTGGCCGGGCGCGCGAAGACGTCCCGTGGCCTGCCCACCTGCTGCAGCACTCCGTCCCTGAGCACAGCCAGCCGGTCGCCCATGGCCATCGCCTCGATCTGGTCGTGGGTGACGTAGAGCGTGGTGATGCCGAGGTGGTGCTGCATCCGGACGATCTGCCTGCGGGTCTCCACCCGTAGCCGGGCGTCGAGGTTGGACAGCGGCTCGTCCATCAGATACGCCCGCGGGTCCCGTACCAGCGCCCGCCCCGTCGCCACCCGCTGCCGCTCGCCGCCCGACAGGGTCCTCGGCCGGCGCCCGAGGTAGTCCTCGATGTCGAGTACGGAGGCGGCGAACCGCACCCGCTGCCTGGCGTGCCGTCTCGGCATGCGGGCGATGCGCAGGGCGAAGCCGATGTTGTCGGCAGCCGACAAATGCGGGTACAGCGCGTAGTTCTGGAACACCATCGCGACGTCGCGGTCCGGGGGCGGAAGATGGGTGACGTCCCGGACGCCGATGTGGATGGATCCCGAGTCGACGTCCTCGAGCCCGGCGAGCAGACGCAGACAGGTCGACTTTCCGCACCCGGAGGGTCCGAGCAGCACCATGAACTCACCGTCCTCGATCTCGAGGTCGAGCGAGTCGACGGCCGGACGGCCGCCCGACGAAAAGCGCCGGGTGACCTTGTCGAAGGTGACGGACGCCATGACGGCCCCCCTCCCGGAAGGTCCTGGGACCAAGAGTGGAACGGGCGTTGGCGTTCGGCACGCCCTTGGGCCGAACGAGTGACAGGAAAGAACGGAGCAAACAGGGCGACTTGCAACGGTAACGCCAAGTTTTCAGGCCCCATAGAGCGGGGGGCCGCTCATTTGGTTAATCTGGAGCTGACGGGCAGCACCACCGGGTCCCACCCACACCCACGTCCGTCCCGGGGCGGGCCGGCAGACAACGGCCTGTTCTCACACGAGTTACCGGCGCCACCGCGTCCGAACTGCTTTCGACTCACACCCGAGCGGGCGTCAGGAGCCGGACCGTGAAGTGGCCGGCACGCCCCGAGGGTGACCCGACACATAAGGAGTGCGCGGTGACACCGGAGAAGACGAATCGCGAACAGCGCCCCAAGGAACGCACGGAGCGCGCAGGCCGCCGGCCCGGCGAGCTCGGCAGCCTGGACGTGTGGGCCCGGTCCGCCCCCATCCGCCTGGCGGGCTACGAGGACGACCTCGCCGAGCCGCACATCCTGCCCAGCATCGACTGACGTCGCGCGAGCAGGAACCTCGCGATCGCCGACCGCATGGGCGTGACAGACTCACGCCCATGCAGATCAGGGAAGCCGCGGCCGTGGACTGGCCGCGCATCTGGCCTTTCTGGCACCGTATCGTCGCCGCCGGCGAGACCTACACCTGGGACCGGGCCACCTCCGAGGAGGTGGCCCGGTCCTTGTGGATGGGGCCGGCCAAGCGTGTGTTCGTCGTCGAGGACGAGACCGGCGCGATCGTCGCCTCGGCCTTCGTCACCCCCAACTACGGTGGACCCGCCGCCCGGATCGCCAATGCCGGCTTCATGGTCGACCCTGCCCAGGCGGGCCGCGGCATCGGCCGCGCCCTCGCCGAGCACGTCCTGACCGAGGCCCGGGCGGACGGCTATCGCGGCATGGTCTTCAACGCGGTCGTGGAGACCAACCCGGCGGTCAAGCTGTGGCTGTCCCTCGGCTTCACGATCCTGGGCACCGTACCGGAGGCCTTCGACCACCCGAGGCACGGCCGGGTGGGCCTGCACATCATGTACCGGGCGCTGTAGAACTCCGTCCTGCCCTAGTCCTTGCGGCCCGTCACCGCCACGGTCACGCCCAGGCCGATCATCGTCAGGCCGCCCACCCCGCCGACCAGGGAGAGGCGGCGCGGGGAGCGGGCGAACCAGTCGCGCGCGGTGGCGGCCACCAGCCCCCAGACGCTGTCGGACGCGAGCGCTATGGCGTTGAAGACCAGGCCGAGCAGCAGCATCTGCGGGGTGACGTGCCCGCGGTCGCGCTCGACGAACTGGGGCAGTACGGCGGCGAAGAACACGATGGTCTTGGGGTTGGTCACGCCGACCGCGAACCCCTCCCAGAAGGTGCGCAGTCCGCTGTGGGTCACCGCCTCCGCGCCCGAGAACGCGGCCCGCAGCGAACCGCGGGCACGCCACGCCTTGACGCCGAGGTACACCAGATAGGCGGCACCGGCCAGCTTGAGCACCGTGAAGACGAGCACCGAGCGCTCCACCACGGACCCGATCCCGACCGCCACGGCCACGACCAGCAGATACGCGCCGAGCGTGTTGCCCACGACGGTGGTCAGCGCCGCCCGCCGCCCCTGCGCGAGCGCCCGCCCGATCACGAACAGCACGCTCGGGCCGGGAATCACGATCAGCAGGAAGGACAGCGCCGCGAAGGCGAGCAGACGGTCGGTGGACATCATGCGGCCATGGAAGCAGGGCGGGCACCCTGCTTTCCAGTGGGTTTTCGCCGAGGATCGCAGGGGGCGGTCCGGCGCGTCAGGTCTCGCTCGTGAGGGTGCCCATCGCTGCGTAGAGCTCCTGCTGCGTGAGCGCGCCGGTCGACAGCGGGTGGTGCACGGCCTCGGTGCGCAGGCCGTCGAGGAGGAACGCGATGTTGCGGCGCCAGGCGTCGGGAGCGGTGTCGGACATGGCGCGGGCCAGCGTGGCGGTGGTGGCGAGGACGAAGATCAGGTCCTCGCCGGTGAAGTCGGGCCGCAGGGCGCCCGCGCGCTGGGCCCGCTCGATGATCCGCCGGGAGGTGTCGAACGTGCGGTCGCACACGGCCATCAGGCGCTCGGCACCCGGGTAGCGGGCGCCGACCACGTCGGCCACGGCGGGGTCTACTCCCTCAACGGCGAACTCGCGGACCAGGGCATCTACGCGGGCACCGTCTCCATCGGCGCCATGATCACCGGCAGCGAGAGCGCGCAGGCCGCCGCGTCCCAGGACGGGGAAACGACCTTCGACGCCTCGCAGCTCCCCGTCGTCGACCCCGACGACCTCGCCGAGTACTACTGGGACCTGTACACCGAGCGCGACCGGGTCGAGCAGACCCACCCCGCGTCCTTGGACCCGCGGACCGGCACCGCATGACCGGCCCGTTCTAGTCGGCGCTCGCGTGCTCGTGGAGGCGGTCGGCCAGCGCCCGTACGAGCGTGCGCAGCTCCGTGGGGCGTTCGATGACGAACGGGCGGTCCAGGGCGGCCAGGACAGAGGGAATCCACTCCAGGCGTTCGGCCCGGATCCGGACGCGGGCCCAGCCGGTTTGCCCCTCGGTGTCGGTGTCGGTGTCGGTGTCGGTGTCGGTGTCCGGCAGGGCGGACACGGTGGCGAGGTGGGCGGGGAGGTGGGTGCGGATGTGCCGGACGTCGGCGCGGACGCGCAAGGACACGTCGTGGGTCCACGGCGTCCGCGCCAGGCCGTCCTGCACGGCGGCCACCGGATCGAACGCCTGCGGGACGTCGAAGGATCCGGGCCGGACGGTCATGGCGGCGATGCGGTCCAGCCGGAAGGTGCGCGTCTCCCCGTCGCCGGCGCCCGGATCTGCGGCGGTCAGGTACCAGCGTCCGGAATGGGCCACGAGGCCGTACGGCAGCACGGTCCGGTCGCTCACGCGGCCCTGCCGGTCGGTGTAGGTGATCTCCACCGGGTGCCGGTGCAGCGCCGCCTCGGCGAGTCCGAGCAGGATGTCCGTCCCGGGGGCGGTGCCGGAGCGGGCGGGCGCGGTGAAGTCGGCCGTGTCCAGCAGCGCCGACAGGCGTCGGCCGAGAGGCTTCGGCAGGACGCGCCGCAGTTTCGCCGCCGCGCTCTCACCGGCCGCGGCGGACGCGGGGACCAGCCCGGTGCGCCGGGCGGCCAGCAGACCGAGCAGCACGGCCAGCGCCTCCTCGTCGGTGAGCATCAGCGGCGGCATGCGGTAGCCGGGGGCGAGCCGGTAGCCGCCGTAGCGGCCGCGCACCGACTCGACCGGTACGCCGAGTTCCAGCAGGTGGCCGGCGTAGCGGCGGACGGTGCGTTCGTCGACGCCGAGGCGGGCGGCCAGGTCGGGGACGGTGCGGGTGCCACCTCCCTGAAGGATCTCCAGCAGGGCTAGCACCCGGGCGGTCGATGTGGTCACCCGACAAGTCTGCCTCGTATACCGGGCGGAACCTGTCCGGTATCGGTCCTAGCGTTCGGGACGTCCCTTCATCCGGCACCCTTCTGACAGGAGCCCTCATGAACTTCGTCTCGATCCGCGTGATCACCCACGACGTCGCCCGCCTCGTCGCCTTCTACGAGCAGGTCACAGCCGTACCGGCGACCTGGTCGACCCCGGACTTCGCCGAACTCGTCACGTCGTGCTGCACCTTGGCCGTCGCGAGCGAGCGCACCGTGGCACTGTTCGGGGCCGGCTCGGCCCGCCCGGCCGCCAACGACACCGTGATCACCGAGTTCCGGGTCACCGACGTCGACGCGGAACACCGCCGACTGGAGTCACTGGGCGTCGAGTTCGTCCAGAAGCCCACGACGATGCCCTGGGGCAACCGATCCCTCCTCTTCCGCGACCCCGACGGCAACCTGATCAACTTCTTCACCCCGGTGACGCCCGAGGCGGTACGGCGGCAGGAACGGGCGTGAGGAGCACGAGCCGCGGGGCGCCGGGCGTGCGCCTCAACGGGGGGCGAGGGCGATCCAGTAGCGGCGCTTGAGTCCGGCCTCGGTGCTGCGTACGTCCTCGAGGACGCCACCGTTGCTCTCGATGGTGCGCGCCGAGCCGACGTTGCCGTCGTCGCAGGTGAGGAGGACCCGGTCCAGACCGAGCGCCGGCGCCTTGCGGAGGACGTCTCCCAGTGCCCACGTGGCGAGTCCGCGCCTCCTGGCGGAGGGCCGGACGCTGTAGCCGATGTGTCCGCCGCCTTCCAGCAGGAAGGCGTTCAGATAGTGCCGGAGGTCGATGGCCCCGAGGTAGGTCCCGCCGTCGACGATCCACCAGTGGCTGGCGTGCACGCGCCCCTCTCCGACCGGCCGCGATCGGTCAGACTGCTGCCGCAGCCGCTCGACCCAGGAGGCGAACCCCTCCGGGCTGTCGAGGTCCTCGTCACCCACCAGACGAAGACCGGCCCCGTCCTGATGAGCACCCGGCCACTCGTCACGCGCCGCGATCCAGGAGGAGTGCAACCGTACGGTGGGAGCGATCAGTTCGGCCATGTGAGGGACCGTAACAGCACCCTCAGTCCAGCGGTGCCGTCCGCTGCCACGGATGTGACTTCTCCAGCTGTTCCGCCAGTTCCAGCAGGGTCGCCTCCGAGCCGGGGCGGCCCACGAGCTGGACCGCGCAGGGGGCGCCGGAGGGGAGGGTGCCGAAGGGGACGGACATCGCCGGCCAGCCGGTGAGGTTCCACGGGGGCGTCAGGGGCGAGTAGTTGGTGTTGGCGAGGATGTTGGCCAGCCAGCCCCGCTCGTGCCAGGCCACTGCCTTGGGGGAGCGGCGGGCGAGCGCGGGGGTCAGCAGGACGTCGTACTCCTCGAAGAACGGCTCCATACGGCGGCGCAGGCGATCCCGGCTGTCACCGCCCCGGACGGAGCTCAGGAAGCGGCGCCCGACGGCCGCGTGCACCCGGGTGCGCCGGGTCAGCAGACGCCGGTCGAGGCCCTGGGCGTCCACCGCCGTGCCCGCCGTCCAGTGCGCGAGGGAGGTCGTGCTCAGGGAGGCGGGGTAGGGCGGGTCGGCGCGGCGCACCTGGTGACCGGCCTTGATCAGGATCCCGGCGGCGTCCCGGGCGGCGGTGGCGTACGGCCGGCTGACGGTGACGCCGACCAGGGGACTGCGCAGCGACACGGCGACCCTGCGCATGCCCGGCTCGGACGGCCGCAGCGCGTCCGGGTCCGCCAGGACCGACAGCATCAGGCGCGCGTCCTCGACCGTCGTGGCGAGTGGGCCGTTCTCCGACATGCCGAACCAGTCGCCGTCGCCGATGCCCGCGGGCACCATGCCGTAGCCCGGCTTGATGGTGACCAGGCCGCAGTTTGCGGCGGGGATGCGCAGCGAGCCCATGCCGTCGTTGCCGAGGGCGATCGGCGTGAAGCCGGCGGCCACCGCTGCGCCGCTGCCGCCGGAGGAGCCGCCCGCCGTGCGGGTCAGGTCCCAGGGGTTGCGGGCGGTGCCGTGCACGCCCTCGGTGGTGCCGAAGACACAGAGCTCCGGCACGTTCGTCAGCCCCACGACCACCGCGCCCGCCGCCCGCAGCCGGGCCACCGTGACATGGTCCTCGGTGGTCGGGGTGTCCGGGGTGGCGGCGGAGCCCACGCGGTTGGACTCTCCGCGCACGGCGAGGTTGTCCTTGACCGCCACCGGCACACCGGCCAGCGGCAGTTCGGCCAGATCGCCGCGCGCTCCCACCTCGTCGGCCTCGGCGAGCGCCGCCTCGGCCCGTACGACCCGGAAGGCGCCGACGCGTCCGTCGAGCCGCTCGATCCGTTCGAGGTGCTCGGCCACCACCTCGCGCGGCGTGGCCCGCTTCTCGCGTACGGCGGCGGCGATCTCGGTGGCGGTGCGGCCGACCCAGCTGGTCACGGGGGCTCCTCGGGAGTGCGGTGCGTGGGCTACTCGTGAGTATGGAGTGCACTCTGCCCCGCCGCGCGCCCGGCGTCGAGAGCACCGGCGCTTGGACATTCGGACCGCTGTTGTTGGACTTTTCACCGGCCGCCGGTCACTGACCCGCAGGTCATCGGATCAATGGCGCAACTGCCGTGTGCGGATGTGTCATTGACAGGCTCCTGAGCCCACCCAATGATCAGACATCCGATGAATTGGAGCCGCTCATGAGTCCGTATCCAAGACGTCAGGTCCTGGGCGCCGCGGTGGCCGTCACCGCAGCCGGCGCCCTTCCCCTCACCGCGGCGAGCGAGGCCGACGCGGCGGAGCCGGCCGGTGGCCAGGCCGCAGCGGGCTGGGTCCCCGTCCCCGACCCCGTTCCCGTGCCGCTCGACTCCCTCTACGACAACGACGGCATCGACACCGCCACCGCCCGCGGCGGCGACTTCGACGGCTCCGGCTACACCTTCCCCGGCGAGGAACTTCCCACGGGACGCGTCGAGGTCGACGGAGTGCCCTTCGACTTCCCCGCCTCGACCGCGGGTGCCAAGAACAACGTGGTCGCGCTCGGCCAGCGCGTCGACCTGCCCCGCGGCCGCTATCTCTCCGCCGTCTTCCTCACGTCCGGCAGCTACGGCGACGCCTCCGGGAAGGCCACCGTCCACTACGCTGACGGCTCGACCTCCACCGCCGGTCTGGGCGGGGCCGACTGGTACGCGGCGGGCGGCTCGCTGTCGGCGCCGTACCGCTACGCGCCGGACGGCAGCAAGGACGAGCACGGCGTCGGCATCGGCACCTCTGAGGTGTGGACCGACCCGCAGCGCGAGGCCGTCGCCATCACCCTGCCGGTCACCAACCCCGCCGAGGCCGGCAAGGCCTCTCTGCACGTCTTCGCCCTCACCCTCCAACCCGCCGCCCAGGGAGCGGCGTTGACCCTGCGCGACGCCCACTCCACCAACTCCCTGCTGGAGTCCACCGGCGCCCAGAGCGTCGAGGCGACCGTCGTCAACGCGGGCACCGTCGCGATCCTCGCCGGCGACGAGGTGTCCGTCCGTGTCGACGTCCCCGGCGCCCGCACCGTCGAGCCCGCCAGGGTCCGCCGCCTCGACCCCGGCGAGCAGGCCCGCGTCCGCGTCGGCATCCGCAACCGGACGGGCACCGCGCCGGGAACGCAGCGGGACGGTTCGGTGAGCGTGCACGGCAGGGGACGTCAGGTGACCAGCTGGCAGAGCGGGTTGACGCTCGGTGTCGCCGACTACCAGTCCACCGAGGCCTCGTTGGACGGCCATCAGGCGCCCTACTGGTTCCAGAGCGCCAAGTTCGGCATCTTCATCCACTGGGGCGTCTACTCGGTGCCCGCCTGGGCGCCCGTCGGCAAGCAGTACGCCGAGTGGTATTGGGACCAGATGCAGGACCCCACCAACCCCACGTACGCCTACCACCGGGACACCTACGGCGAGGACTTCGCCTACGACGACTTCATCCCGCGGTTCACCGCGCGGAAGTTCGACCCGCGTGCGTGGGTGGAACTGTTCCGGGAAGCCGGCGCCCAGTACCACGTGCTGACCTCCAAGCACCACGAGGGATTCGCGTTGTGGGACACCAAGCTGTCCGACCGCAACGCCGTGAAGATGGGCCCGAAGCGGGACCTGGTCAAGGAGCTGTTCGAGGCGTCGCGGCGGTACGCCCCCGAACTCCACCGCGGCCTCTACTTCTCCATGCCGGAGTGGTTCAACCCCGACAACCCGTGGATGGGCCACGCCCCGCGCAACCCCTACACGCTGGACCCGGTCCCGTACACCGGATACACCGCGGGCAAGGACTTCGTGCGGGACTACCAGGCGCCGCAGATGCTCGAACTGATCCATGGCTACGACCCCGAGCTCATCTGGTGCGACATCGGCGGCGTCAACGACAGCCTCCACGTGCTCGCCGAGTACTTCAACCACGCCAAGAACCGGGCCCGTCCCATCGACGTGACCGTCAACAACCGCTCAGGTATCGCCTTCCACGACTTCACGACGCCCGAGTACACGACGTACGACAACACGGTCGTCGCCAAGTGGGAGTCCAGCCGCGGCCTCGACCCCTTCAGCTACGGCTACAACCAGGCCACCCCGGACGCCGCCTACATGACGGCCGAGGAGGTCGTGCACAGCCTCGTCGACATCGTCTCCAAGAACGGCAACTTCCTGCTCGACATCGGCCCGCGCGCGGACGGCACCATCGCGCCGATCCTGCAGACCCGGCTGCGTGAGACGGGCGCCTGGCTGAAGGTCAACGGCGAGGCGGTCTACGACACGACGTACTGGTCGCGGATGGCGCAGCTCGGCGAAGACCTGCGCTTCACCGTCCGCCCGAACGAGGCCTTCTACATCCACTCCCTGACCAGGCCGGGAGCGAAGCTCACCGTCGAGGCGCCCGTGCCGATCCGGCCCGGCGACAAGGTGACCCTGCTCGGCCACGACCGTCCGCTCACCTGGACCGTCAGCAAGGGGGCGCTGGTGATCGACGTACCGGAGACAGCCCGTAAGGCGGGACAGCACGTGTGGGTGTTCAAGGTGGAGTGGCATGGGTGAGATCAGGAAGAGACTGCTGCGGCTGCTCGGCGTCACGGCGGCCCTGACGCTGCTCGTCACGCCGGTCCAGGCGGTCGCCCGGGAGGCACAGCCGACGGTTCCGGTCACTGTGCCGGCGCTGGCCAACTGGAAGGCCGGACAGGGAAGTTACGTGTACGGCAAGGGCGTCCGGCTGGTCGCCGACAGCCCGGCCGAGCGGCGGGTCGCCGACACACTCGCCGACGATCTGCGCGCGGCGGGGCACGGCAGCGTCCCCGTCGTCCCGGGCGGCGCACGCACCGGGGACATCGTGGTCGACGTCCAGCCGCCGCGCGGCGCGCTCGGCGCCGAGGGCTACGAACTCACCGCCGGCAAGCGGCTGTCGGTGACCGCCGCCACCGAGACCGGCGCCTTCTACGGCACCCGCACCCTCCTCCAACTCCTCGCGCAGGGCGATCGGATACCGGCGGGACGGACCGTCGACGTACCGCGCTACCAGGAGCGGGGCGTTGGCGTGTGCGCCTGCTACATCCACATCACGCTGCCCTGGCTGGAGAACCTGGTGCGCGAGATGGCGTACCACAAGCTCAACCAGCTGCTCCTGGAGCTGAAGGTGAAGAGCGACGCGCATCCCGAGGCGAACACCTGGGGCTACTACACCAAGGACGAGATGCGCCGGCTCGTCGCCCTCGGCGACAAGTACCACGTGGAGATCATCCCGGAGATCAACTCCCCTGGCCACATGGACCCGTGGATCGAGAACCGCCCGGACCTGCAACTCACCGACTCCGACGGCGACAAGCAGCCCGCCCGCCTCGACGTCACCCAGCAGGCCGCCTTCGACTACTACACCGGTCTGATGGACGAGTACGCGCAGGTCTTCACCGCGAAGTCCTGGCACATGGGCGCCGACGAGTACATGCTCGGCTCCGACTACGCCAAGTACCCGCAGATGCTGAAGTACGCGCGGGAGAAGTACGGGCCGAACGCCACCCCGCAGGACGCGTACGTGGACTTCATCAACCGCGTCCAGGCGTACGCGGCGAGCAAGGGCAAGCGGCTGCGCATCTGGAACGACGGGCTGACCGGCGCCAACACCGTGCCGGTGGCGGCCGGGACGACCGTCGAGCACTGGCTGAACGTCGCCGTGAAGCCCAGCGCGCTCATCGCCCAGGGCTACCAGGTCGAGAACGCCGCCTACTCGCTGTACCTGGTCCGCGGCGGGTTCCACAGCGACACCGCGTCGCTGTACGACCAGGGGTGGGATCCGCGCAGCTTCGAGGGGGAGAAGGTGGCGTCCAGCAAGGGCATCACCGGGGCGAAGATCAGCCTGTGGCCGGACAACGGCAGCGGCCAGACGGAGAACGAGGTCGCCGTCGAACTCTGGCCCGCGCTACGGCACATCGCGCAGGTCACCTGGGGCGATCCGCATCCCGACGCCACCTACGCCGAGTTCACCGCACGGGGGACGGCGGTCGGGCACGCGCCCGGTTGGCGGGATCTGACGCGGCTGCCGGTGGCGGAGGGTACGTACGCCTTCCGTACCGCAGGACAGACCTTCACGGCCCGACTCGCCCGCACCACGGACGGATACGCGAGCCTGCGCTCCCCTGACGGCTGCCTGGCGATCAACGGCGGCAAGCTCACGCTCAACGCGCCGCTCCAGCCCGGAGTCGAGGCGACCTGGACGGCCTGTGACGCCTCCAGCACCCTGCAGCGCTGGCAGCTCCACCGCGCCGCCGGAGGCTATGAGCTGGTCAACGCGATCACGCAGATGGCGCTGACCGTGAGCGACGACGGCCGGGTCGTCCAGTACCCGCCCGACCAGCGCCCACCCGCCGTCTGGCACCTCACCGCCCACTGACCGAGGAGTCCGATCCCTTCATGGCTCTCTCCAGACGCCTGTTCGTCACCACCGCCGTCGCATCGGTCTCCACGCTCGCCGCACCCGGCCTCCCCGCGTTCGCGGCGAGCGCGCCCGGTGACCGCTCCCGCATCCCCGTCAGCCCCGACGACACCCCCGAGGAGCTGGTCCGCAAGGCCTCCCAAGTCCGGCCCACCGCACGGCAGATCGCCTGGCAGGCCCTGGAACGGACCGCCTTCCTGCACTTCGGCGTGAACACCTTCACCGGGCTGGAGTGGGGCACCGGCGACGAGGACCCGAACGTCTTCCAGCCCACCGGCCTGGACACCGACCAGTGGGCCCGCGCCCTGCGCGACGGCGGGTTCAGGCTGGCGATCCTCACCGTCAAGCACCACGACGGCTTCGTCCTCTACCCCTCCCGCTACACCGACCACTCGGTGGCATCGAGCAGTTGGCAGGGCGGCCACGGCGACGTGCTGCGCTCCTTCGCCGACTCCATGCGCCGGTACGGCCTCAAGGTCGGCGTCTACATCTCACCCGCCGACGAGAACCAGTACCTGCACGGCGTCTACGCCAACGGCAGCGCCCGCACCGCCCGCACCATCCCCACCCTGGTCGACGGCGACGACCGCGCCCCGGACCGCTTCCACACCCTCCAAGGGACCGACTACGGCGCCCACATGCTCAACACCCTCTACGAAGTCCTCACCGAATACGGCCCGGTCGACGAGGTGTGGTTCGACGGCGCCCAGGGCCACATCCCGCCCGACAAGGTGGAGAACTACGACTGGGACAGCTGGTACGCCCTGGTCCGCGCCCTCGCACCGGACGCCGCGATCGCCGTGACCGGGCCCGACCTGCGCTGGGTCGGCAACGAGGACGGGCTGGCCCGTGAGAACGAGTGGAGCGTCATCCCGGTCAAGGAGAACCAGTACGGGCGCACCGACTGGGCGCTGTCGTACGACACCCCCGACGAGGGAAGCCGCGACGCGCTCGTGACCGCGCAGCCCAGGACGGACTACCTGCAGTGGTGGCCCGCCGAGTGCGATGTGTCCATCCGGGACGGCTGGTTCTACCACCCCGACCAACTCCCCAAGTCGGTGGACGACTTGACGGAGATCTGGTTCGGCTCGGTGGGCCGCAACTCGGTACTCCTGCTCAACGTCCCGCCGGACACGGACGGCCGGCTGCACGACACCGACGTCGTCCGGCTGCGGGAGTTCCGCGCCCGCGTCGAACGCGAGCTCCCGCGCGACCTGGCCCGGGGCGCCCGCACCACCCGTACCGCGGCCGGAGTCCAGGTCGATCTCTCCGCCGCGCACGAGGTGGACCGCGTCCGTCTCGCCGAGGACATCCGGTACGGCCAGCAGGTCGAGGGCTTCGTCGTCGAGGCCTGGCGCGGCGCCGCCTGGGTCCGGGCGGCCACGGCCGGAACGATCGGCGCGAGCCGCATCCTGCTGCTGCCGGAGCCCGTCACGGCCCGTCGGTGGCGGGTGCGGGTGACGGGTGCGCGGGGTGCCGTACGGATCGCGGAGTTCGGGCTGTACCGGTCCGAGGTCTGACGGGGTACTCGGTCAGGGCGGTCACCAGGCCGTCGGCGACCTGGTGGCCGCTCGCCTCAGTCCTCGCGGCTCCGGCGGTGGCGGCGGACCCGCCAGACGACCAGGGCCACGACCACCAGCACGGCCGCCACCAGCGCCATGGTCTTGCCGACCAGACCCTCGGCCCGCTCGTAGGCGGCGCCCGCCGCATAGCCGAGGACTGCGTTGCCGACGCCCCAGACCAGTCCGCCGAGCGCGTTGTAGAGGAAGAAGCGGCGGTACGGCATGCCCGAGGCGCCCGCCATCGCCGGGACCAGGGAGCGGAAGAGGGCGACGAAGCGGCCGATGAAGACGGCCGCCGGGCCGCGCCGGCGGATCAGGTCGCGTGTCCTGTCCGCGCCATGGGCGTGCCGGCGCAGTGGGCGGCTGTGCAGGACCGGGGGGCCGAGGCGGCGGCCGAGCTCGTAGCCGACGCCGTCCCCGGCGATCGCGGCCAGGACCACGGCGACGGCCAGCCAGACCAGGTCGACCACGCCCTGCCGGGCCAGCACCCCGCCGACGATCACCGCGGTCTCCCCGGGCAGGACGAACCCGAAGAAGAACGCGTCCTCGGCGAAGACGAGGCCCGCGACCACGATGTACACCACGGGCCCGGACAGATGCGCGAGCCAGTGGGCGACAGCGCTCATCCGCCGACTCCCTTCCCCGCGGCCGTCGAGTACCCCGTTACGGCGCGGAGGTCTCCTTCACGGCGCGGAGGTCTCCTCGTCCCCTGTCGGGCGGCGCAGGAGGATGTGCGGGCGTCGCATTCCTCAGGTCTCGGCCAGGACCTTCTCGAGGAAGCCCACCGAGTCCGCCGCCGACAGCGCCACCAGGGTGAGCCGGTCCATGACCGCGAGGTAGTGGTCGACGTCCTCGGGCTTGTCCAGGTAGAGGGCGCTGGAGAGCTGTTCCAGGTAGACGATGTCGGGCAGGTCCGGGACCGGGAAGCGCAGCACCGTGACCGGGCCGCCCGCCGCCGCGTGACCGCCCACGTGGAAGGGGAGCACCTGGACGGTCACGTTGGGCAGGCCGGCCGCCTCGATCAGGTGCCGGAGCTGGTCGCGCATCACCTCGGTCCCGCCGAGCGGGCGGCGCAGCGCCGCCTCGTCCACCACGACCCACAGCCTGGGCGCGTCCGGGCGGGACAGCAGCGCCTGCCGGGTCATCCGCAGGGTGACACGGCGCTCGACCGCGTCCTCGGAGCTGACGGAGCGGCCGAGCCGGACGACGGCCTCGGCATACGCGGTGGTCTGCAACAGGCCCGGCACGAACTGGACTTCGTAGGTGCGGATGAGACAGGCTGCCTCCTCCAGGCCCAGGTGCTGCTCGAACCAGCTTGGGAAGGCGTCGCCGTACGCCCGCCACCAGCCGGGCTGGTTCGCCTGCCGCACCGAGTCCAGCAACTCCTCGCGTACGGCGGTGTCGTGGACGCCGTAGAGGGTGAGCAGGTCGGCGACGTCACGCACCTTGAAGCCGACGCGGCCCAGTTCCATGCGGCACAGTTTCGCGTCCGAGGCGCGGATCTCCGAGGCGGCCCGCTCCCGGGAGATGCCGAGGGACTCGCGCAGCCGGCGCAGACGGGTGCCCAGCATGATGCGCTGCACGGTCGGGCCGCCGCGCCTGAGGCTGAGTACCTGGGAATCAGGGGGAACGGGTTCTGGTCGAGCTGCTGCCGCCATGGTCATCCCCTCGGCCGCCGCCGTGCGTTACGTCGTGACTCGCCAAGGAGCGTAGCACCGCGTCGCCGTACCGCCGCAGGGCGTGAGAAGGCCGGAGGGCGTCGGTCGTCGACCGGGCCCTCCGGCCGTCCGCGGGTGTGCCCGACGTCAACGACCGGGGAGTAGGCCGTCGAAGTCGCCGTCCTTCACACCGCGGACGAAAGCGGAGATCTCGGCGCGGGGATACACGAGTGCCGGACCTTGGGGGTGACGGGAGTTGCGTACCGCGACGCTGCCGTCCGGGAGCACGGCGAGCTCGACGCAGTTGCCCTCGGGGTTGCTGTGCCGGCTCTTTCGCCAGACCACCCCGGTCAGCCGGTCGGCCGGCGTGCCGTTGCTCACGTGCTGCATCTGAGGCCTCTTCGAGATCAACTCGCCCGGCAGTCACCGCGGTTGCGTCGCTACGACACTACCAAGATCGTCTGCAATTGCAGCGGTAATTGCGTTTTCCGGTCTCGCACTTTGAGGGCCTCTGGTCGTCAGGCCTTACGGCCGATGCCGCAGATCGCGTCCACCTCGGAGGGGGAGCGGCCCACGTCGACCGGCTCGGGGTGCCACTGGGAGGTCGGGACGATGCCGGGTTCGACGAGGTCGAGTCCGTCGAAGAAGGCCGCGATCCTCTCCGGGCTGCGCAGGTGGTAGGAGCTGGCGGAGTTGGCGTTGTAGACCGAGATCGCCTGGTTGAGCGTGTCGTTGGTGTCGGTGCCGTCGGCCAGGGCGAGGTGGCTGCCCGGAGGGAGGGCGTCCAGGTAGCGCGCCACGAGCGCCTCGGGCTCGTCGGAGTCCGGGATCTGCCCCAGGATGCCGAGCATGGTCAGGGCGACGGGCCGGTCGAAGTCCAGGGTCCGCGCGGCCCCTTCGAGGATGCGGTCGGGTTGGCGGACATCGGCCTCGAGGTAGGCGCAGGCACCCTCCGGGGTGCTGGTGAGCAGGGCCTGGGCGTGCACCAGCACCAGCGGGTCGTTGTCGACGTAGACGATGCGGCTGTCGGGCGCGAACCGCTGGGCGACCTCGTGGGTGTTGTCGACCGTGGGCAGTCCGGTGCCGATGTCCAGGAACTGGCGGATGCCCGCGTCGGCGGCCAGATGGCGCACCGCGCGGACCAGGAAGCGCCGTTGGAGACGGGCGAGCAGCGCGATGTCCGGGAACATCTGCAGGATCATCTCGCCGGCCTGCCGGTCGGCGGCGTAGTTGTCCTTGCCGCCCAGCAGGAAGTTCCACACACGGGCCGAGTGGGGCTGGTCGGGATGCAGCCGGTCGGCCTCCGGTTCTTCGGAAGTCATGGGCAAAGCGTCACACGAAGTGGGCGGCGCTGTCCGGCGGTTGACCGGCTACGGCCCCGTCACGCCGGAGTTCGGACGATCTCCCCGACGACCGCCTCCGCGCGCTCCGGGTGCTCCTCGAACCAGGCGCGGAGATGGTGGTGCACTGCCTCGGCGACACAGGCGCGCACCTCGGTGTTGCCGAGCAGTCCGCGGATGGGGCCGAGGTACTCGGGGCGGTCCAGCTTCACCGA
The DNA here is from genome assembly GCF_040612015.1 of Streptomyces sp. NPDC006476. NCBI lineage: Bacteria > Bacillati > Actinomycetota > Actinomycetes > Kitasatosporales > Streptomycetaceae > Streptomyces > Streptomyces sp. NPDC006476. The sequence goes on from NZ_JBEXPK010000012.1 coordinate 129,170, forward strand.
CACGACCGCCGTCAGGCCCCGGCCGATCCGGTCGGCGAGCGAGCCGGTGTCCGTGGCGGTCGGCAGTCCCCGCTCGCGCGCGTTCGCGGTGACGGCGGCCGTCACCCCGTCGCGGAACCCGTCCACATGCGTGCCGCCCTCCCGGGTGGCCCGGCCGTTGACGAAGCCGCGGACGCCCTCCGCGTCCGTCCCGCCCCAGTGAAGGGCGATCTCCATCGTGCCCGCCATCCGCGGGTCCTCCCGCTCGAAGCCGATGACGTCCGGATGGACGTGCCCGCCGGCCCCCGCGTCCAGCGCGGCCACGAAGTCCCGTACGCCTTCAGGGAAGTGGAACCGCACCAACCGCGCCTGTCCTGCCGGGCGTTCGTCCGTCAGTGAGATCTCCAGCCCCCGGTAGAGGAAGGCCACCTGCCGGAAGCGCTCCGCGAGTACGGCGAACGAGCACCGTGTCGTCTCGAAGGTCTCGGTGTCGGGCCAGAAGGCGATGGTCTTGCCTGTGCCGGTCGCGGATCCCACGGCGGCGGGCGGGGCGAGGGCGACACCGCGCGCGTATTCCTGGACCCGGCGCATCCCCTCACGCCGCACCTCGGCGGTCAGTCGGCTCGACAGCGCAGTGGCGACGACGAGACCGAGATTGAAGTGGCCCACGTACACGGAGTGCCGGTCACCGGGTTCGGCCCCGGCGTACAGGGTGGTCAACAGGGCTTCGAGACCCGGTCCGCCGGTGTCCCCGGCGGCCGGTGCCTCGAAGGGAGCCGCCGGTGCGTCGTCGGTGACCCGCACACCGCCGTCGGACATGAGCGTGACGTCGACGCGGCCGGCCCCCTGGGCCAGGACGTCGTTCGCCGCCTCGCTCACGACCGCGAACACCAGCTCGTGCAGACCGCGTTCACCGGTGGAGCCGACATACATCCCGGGCCGCTTACGAACGGCTGTGAGCCCCTCCAGCACCTCGATATCAGAAGCGTCGTACCGCATGCCTTCCCCACTCACGAAGACCCCTCCCATGGCGTCCGGCGGATGTCCCCACCCTAGGAGAAATCCAGGAAAAGGCCAGGTCAGGGCGGCTTTGTCGAAGCTGCGGACGAGCGGGAGAGGGCCCGCGGGGCGACGGGCGGCACAGGGGGAGCGCAGGGGGCCGAAAAGAGGCCGGCGACCCCGCCGAGGCCGCTCACCACCCCGTCTGGGACGCCTCCAGGCCCCCTGTTTTCAGGGTCCCGGCGCGGCTGCCCGCGGGCTGGCTCTTCGCGTTCTGCTTCCACTCCTGGGCCAGGAGGCCGAGCAGGACCTCGTCCAGGAACTCGCCCATCACCCAGGCCGAGGAGCGCAGTACGCCCTCGCGGGCGAAGCCGTTGTGTTCGGCGGCGCGCAGCATCGCGTGGTTGTCGGCCAGCGTCTCGATCTGGAGGCGTTGCAGGCCGCGGACGACGAAGCCGTAGTGACACAGGACCGCGACCACGTCGGTGCCGTAGCCCTTGCCGCGCGAGGACGGCAGGAGGCCGAGCCCGATGTGCCCGAGGCGGTTGTGGTTGTCGATGCCCCACAGCGTCGCAGTGCCGACCAGCGTGCCGCCGTCCAACTCCACCACGGAGAAGGGGACATGGCCCTCCTTCATGGCGTCCGCCACGAGCCGCGGATCCTTCGAACCGGGCGAGACCGGCCGCCATGGCCCGCCTTCCGCCCGCGAGGAGTTGACCACGTCGTCGTAGAGCTCGGCCCGCAGCACCGGCATGTCGTCCTCGTGGCGGGCCCTGAGTCCCACCTTCTCGCCCTTCAGCATGGAGGCTTCCTATCCGACCCGGCCGACCGCGGCAATCCAATATGCGGGCACCTACCGCCCTCCCCCTCACCAGGGCGCCGCGGACCCGGCGGTCACCTCCTCGCGCCGGTCGGCCCGCAGCCGTACCGCGTCCCGCCCCGGCGGCAGCCCGAAGTGGCGGCGGTACTCGCGGCTGAACTGGGAGGCGCTGTCGTAACCGACCGCGAAACCGACGGTGGCGACGTCCTCGCCCGTGCTCATCAGCCGCAGCCGGGCCTCCTGGAGCCGGATCTGCTTCTGGTACTGCACCGGCGTCATCGCGGTCAGCGCGCGGAAGTGGCGGTGGAAGGGGGACGGGCTCATCCCGGCCCTCCGGGCGAGTTCCTCCACGCGCAGCGGCTGTGTGTAGTGGTCGCGGATCCAGCGCAGAGCCCGGCCGATCTGCGCGACCCGGCTGTCGGCCAGCCCGATCTGCCGTACCAGCGCGCCCTGTTCGCCGTTGATGAGCCGCCACAGGATCTCCCGTTCGATCATCGGGGCGAGGACCGGCGCGTCCGCGGGGTGGTCGAGCAGGCGGACCATGCGGACCAGAGCGTCGAGGAGGTCGGCGGGCGCCTCGCTCACCGACAGACCGGGCGCCGCCGCCCTGCCACCGGGCCCGGCGCCCGTCTCCAGCAGCAGCGAGGCGATGGCCGCGGGGCGCAGCGCCAACCCGGCGCCCAGCAGCGGACGTTCGGTGCTGGCCTCGACCACATGGCCGGTGACCGGCAGGCCGAGCGGCACGATCAGATACTGGCCGGCGCCGTACTCGTAGACGCTGTCGCCCAGCACGAGCCGCTTCCTGCCCTGCGCGACGACACCGAGCACGGGGTCGGCGATCCCGGCGCGCGGGGGAGTGGGACCGTGGTCGGCGGACAGCAGCAGACCGTCGACCGCCGTGGTGCTGGACCGGCCCGCGTGGCGGGCGATCAGGGTGCGCAGCTCATCGAGGGACACGCTCCGAGTGAACGCCGTGGGCGTGCCGGGCGCAACCGCCGGTCCCGGCCCATTCGACAGGATCGTGCAAGAGACCGATGGGATCGCACTAACAACTTCCCTGGTCAGGCTGGTTTCCTCGAAGAGTCCCTTCCGGTGCGACTCTCTCAGGGAGCATTTCATGGCACTCGACTCGTACGTCGGCCTCGGCCGCAGCGGACTCAAGGTCAGCCCCTTCTGCCTCGGCGCGATGAACTTCGGCGAGGACGGCGGTTTCGGCTGCACCGTCGAGGAGGCCGAGAAGATCCTGCAGGCCTATCTCGACCGAGGCGGCAACTTCGTCGACACCGCGAACTTCTACACCAACGGCCACTCGGAGGCGATCCTCGGCGACTTTCTCGCCGCCCGCCCCGGCGTGCGCGACCGCCTGGTGCTGGCCACCAAGTTCTACGGCAACCTCCATCTCGGCGACCCCAACGGCGGCGGCGCGAGCCGCAAGGCGATCATCGGCCAGCTGGAGGACTCGCTACGGCGGCTGCGTACCGACTACATCGATCTGTACTGGCTGCACAACCACGACCGGTCCACTCCGGTCGAGGAGACCCTGCGCACCCTCGACGACCTCGTCACCGCGGGCAAGATCCGTTACGTCGGTTTCTCGGACACCCCGGCCTGGTTCACCGCCAAGGCCCACACCACCGCCCTGCTGCGCGACTGGACGCCGGTCACCGCGCTGCAGATGGAGTACTCGCTGCTGGAGCGCACCATCGAGGGCGAGTTGATCCCGCTCGCGCAGGACACCGGGATGGGCGTGCTGGCGTGGAGCCCGCTGAAGAGCGGCTACTTGTCCGGCAAGTACCGGCGGGGCCGGGCCACTTCGGCCGATGTCAGGCGGGCGGCCGTCCTCGGGCAGCCCAGCGACGTCCAGTTCACCGTGATCGAGGCGCTCGCCACGGTCGCCGAGGCGACCGGCGCGAGCCCGGCGGCCGTCGCGCTGGCCTGGCTGCGGGACCGTCCCGGCGTCAGCTCCACGATCATCGGCCCGCGCACCCTGGAGCACTTCGAGGCCAACCTCGCCGGCCTCGACGTCCGGCTCACCCCGGAACAGACGGCGACCCTGGACGAGGTGTCGGCCCCCACGCTGAACTTCCCGTACGACCTCAACCAGCGCGTCGGCCGGATGCTGAAGTACGCGGGCGCCACCGTGGACGGCGAACCGAGCGCGGTCTACCCACCGCTGCTGGCGAGCGCCGTCCGCTACTGAGCCGGGTCCGGGGCTGTGGCGCGAAGGGCGGCCGCTAGGCGGGTCCGCAACGGCCGGTGACGAGTTGGAGCCGGGCGAGCCGGTCGTGGCGGGCGAGCTATGCGGGTGCCCGTGCCGCCCCCGTGCTGTCCCGCACGATGACCTGGGGCACCGGCACCTGCACCGTCCGTGCCGGGCCGCCGTCCACCAGGGCGGTCAGCTCCCGTGCCGCCGTACGGCCGAACTCCACGCTGTCACGGGAGAGCGCCGACAGCCACGGCTTGACCATCCGGCACAGGGCCGAGTCCTCCCAGGACAGCACCGACACGTCGGCCGGTACGGAGAAGCCCAGTTCGGCGGCGGTGGCCACGCCGGCCACGGCCATCACGTCGTTGTCGTAGATCAGCGCGGTCGGGGGAGCGGGGCGTCCCAGGACCCGGCGGGTGACGGCGGCGCCCTCCGCGTCGGAGTAGTCGGTGGTCACCGACTCCACCTCGGCCAGACCCCGGCGCTCCGCCTCGGCGCGCAGGGTGCGGATGCGGCGCTCGGTGTGGGCCAGGCCGGGCAGGCCCGCGATGTGCACGATCCGGCGGTGGCCGAGCGCGTACAACTCGTCCACGACCGAGGCCATCGCGCCCGCGTCGTCCGCCCAGACCGTCGACAGGCCGGGGTGACGTTCGTCGGGGGCGCCGCCGATCACCACGGCGGGCAGGCCGAGTTCGTCCAGCAGGTCGGGGCGCGGGTCGGCGGTGCGCGGGTCGACGACGAGGACGCCGTCCACGCGGTGCTCGGCCCACCAGCGCCGGTAGACCGCGCACTCGTCGTCGACGTCCTCGACCACCTGGAACAGCAGGCCCAGATGCCGTTCCGCCAGCACCTCCTGTATGCCCGAGACGAGTTGGAGGAAGAAGGAGTCGACCCCGAGGGTGTCCGCGGGGCGGGCCAGCACGAATCCGACCGTCGCCGTGCCCTCCCCGGACAGCTGGCGGGCCGCGGTGCTGGGCCGCCAGCCGAGCTCCTCGGCGACCTGGCGCACCCGTTCACGCGTCCCCTCGGAGACGCCCGGCCGGCCGTTGAGCGCGAAGGAGACGGCGCTCTGGGAGACCCCGGCATGGCGCGCGATGTCCTTCATCGTCGGCCGACGCGCGGGCGACCGCTTGCCTGACACGGTGATTCCCCATTCAACATTCAGCGGCGCATAGGCGGACGGATTCCAGGAGGGTAGGCACTAATGCGGTTCAGCCGCAAGAACCTAATGCGCATTAGCAACTAATGCGATTAGCTCCTCCGGTTCCATTGACGGGCCGAGGAAACGGCGTGCAGGGTCTGCGTCGTTGGCCAACCCCGCAGCACCGACCCCGTTGCCCAAGGAGGCCGTTCAGTCGTGTCCGTTTCCCGCAGAACCCTTGCCGCAGCCGCCTTCGTCGCCCTCGTCCTGCCGCTCAGCGCGTGCGGTTCGGGAGGCGACGACGGCGGATCGGGCGACGCCTCCGGCAAGGTCGAGGGCGACATCACCTTCCAGACCTGGAACCTGCGCGCCAACTTCAAGTCGTACTTCGACGGCGTGATCGCCGACTTCGAGAAGCAGTACCCCGGCACCCACGTGAAGTGGATCGACCAGCCCGCCGAGGGGTACGCCGACAAGATCAGCGCCGACGCGGCGGGCGGCACCCTGCCCGACGTCGTCAACGTCTCCCCGGACCTGGTCGCCCCGCTCGCCAAGGCCGGCCTCGCGCTCGACCTCGACAAGGCGGCGGCCAAGTACAAGAAGGAGTACCTGCCGGGTGCCTGGGCCAGCCATCAGATACCGGGCATGACCGGCACCTATGCCTTCCCCTGGTACCTCAACACGGGCCCGCTCTTCTACAACAAGTCGCTGTTCACGAAGGCCGGACTCGACCCCGACAGCCCGCCGAAGACGTACGACGACCTCTTCGCCGACGCCCTGACCATGGCGCACAAGAGCGACGGCAAGGTCGCCACCCTCGCCAACGTCCCCACCATCGAGGACTTCGGCCGCTACGGCGTGGAGCTGATGAACAAGCAGGGCACCGCCTTCACCTTCAACGACGCCAAGGGCGTCCAACTGCTCAGCAAGTACAAGGAGTTGTACGACGCCAAGGCGCTGGACCCACAGGCGCTGACCGCCACCCCGGAGTCGTCGGGCAAGAAGTTCCTCACCGAGGCCGTCGCCATGAACCCGGGCAGCGCCCTCGACCTCGACAACTTCAAGAAGCAGGCGCCGAACCTGTACAAGAACATCGGCATCACCGACCAGATCACCAGCACCGGCCACGTCAACATGTACGTCATGGGCGTGATGGTCAACTCCAGGACCAAGCGCACCCCGGCCGCCGTCGCCTTCGCGCACTACGTCACCGACGCCGAGCACCAGATGTCCTTCGCCAAGAAGGTCGCCATCTTCCCCAGCACCGCCGGCTCCCTGGAGGACCCCTACTTCACCAAGGAGGACGGCACGGACGAGACACGGGTGCGGATCGCCGCCGCCAAGTCCCTGAAGAACGCGGTCAATTACACGCCCGTGCTGTTCAGTGACCAGATGAAGACGGCCCTGCGCAACGAGGTGGCCAAGGCGCTGCAGGGCAAGGAGAGCCCCAAGGCGGCTCTCGACAACGCTGTCAAGGCCTGCAACACACTGCTCCAGCAGCAGGGCTGACGCGCGATGGCCACCTCGACCGTCACCCGGGTACGGCGCCAACTGCCGAGCAGCCCTTGGCTGTTCGCCGCGCCCGGACTGCTGATCACCGGCGTGTTCATCCTGTACCCGTTCGTCTCCACGGTCGTGGGCGCCTTCACCGACCGCCGCACCCTCGTCCCGGGGAAGTTCGTCGGGCTCGCCAACTTCCGTGAGCTGCTGCACGACGACATGTTCTGGATCGGCCTGCGCAACAGCACGCTGTACGTCGTCTGCGTCGTCCCCGCCCTCATCGTCCTGCCGTTGCTGCTCGCGCTTCTGGTGCAGAAGAACATCCCCGGGATCACCTTCTTCCGGTCCGCCTTCTACACGCCGGTCGTCGCCTCGATCGTCGTGGTCGGCCTGATCTGGGTGTGGCTCCTCGACGAACGCGGCCTGATCAACTCCCTGTTGGAGACCGTCGGGGTCGGCCGCGTCGGCTTCCTCAGCGACCAGTGGCTGCTGCTGTTCAGCGCCATGGCCGTGACCGTCTGGAAGGGCCTCGGCTACTACATGATCATCTATCTGGCCGCGCTGGCGAACGTCCCTCGCGAACTCCACGAGGCCGCCGCCGTCGACGGCGCCGGCGCGGTCCGCCGCTTCCTCACGGTCACCGTGCCCGCCGTCCGCTCGACGATGGTCCTGGTCGGCGCGCTGTCCTCGGTCGCCGCCTTCAAGGTCTTCTCCGAGGTGTACCTGATGGCGGGCCCCAGCGGGGGACCGGCAGGCGAGGACACCACCCTCGTCATGCTGGTCCAGCGCACCGGCACCGGACTGACCGGCCGCGTCGGCTACGCCTCCGCCATCTCGCTCGTCGTCTTCGTCGTCACCGTCGCGCTGATGCTGCTGGTGCTGCGCGCCGACCGGAGGGACGAGTCATGAGCGTCATGGAGAAGGTACGGCCCGTCTCGCGGCCCGACGTCCCCCGCGAGCCCCGCGTCACCGACGAACACGGCCGCCGCATCCGGGTGGGAGAACTCCTCCTGCGGTACGTGCTGTTGCTCGCCGTCCTCGCGCTGACCGTCGGCCCGTTCCTGTGGCAGCTGTCCACCTCGCTCAAAGGTCCCACGGAGGACATCTTCAGCTCGCCGCCGAAGTTCCTGCCCGGCCACCCCACCCTGCACAACTACGAGCGGGTCGCCGACACCATCCCGGTGTGGGACTACGCGCTGAACTCCCTCAAGGTCGCCGCCGCCAACGTCGTGACCAACTGCGTCGGTTCGGGCCTCGCCGGCTACGCCCTGGCCCGGCTGCGCTACCGCGGCCGCCGCGTCGCCACCCTCGTCTTCATCCTGGCGATGCTCGTACCCGTCGAGGGCATCATCATCGCCCAGTTCACCACCATGCGGGAACTCGGGCTCAACAACACCCTCGTCGGCGTCGTCCTGCCCGGCTGCATCGCCGCCATGAACGTACTGCTGATGCGCAACGCCTTCCTCAACCTGCCGTACGAGATCGAGGAGGCCGCCTATGTCGACGGCGCCAACGTCTGGCAGCGGTTCCTGCGCATCGCGCTGCCCTCGGTGCGCGGCACCGTCGCCGTCGTGGCGATCTTCGCCTTCATGGGCGCCTGGGACGACTTCCTGTGGCCGCTGATCGTGCTCAGCGATCCGTCCAAGTTCACGCTGACCATCGGCCTCAACTACCTGCACGGCACCTTCGCCAACGACGAACGCCTCGTCGCCGCGGGAACGGTCATCGCCGTCGCCCCGCTGATCGCCCTCTTCGCCTGTCTGCAGCGGTACTTCTTCCGCGGGGTGGGCGAGGGGGCCGTCAAGGGCTGATCGCCGTCTACGAGTACCAAGGACACCGCATGCCTCCTGCCGTGCGCTTCGGCGTCAACTACACCCCCAGCGATGGGTGGTTCCACCACTGGCTCGACTTCGACCTCGACTCCGTACGCGCCGACCTCGACTCGATCGCCGCGCTCGGCCTGGACCACGTCCGGGTCTTCCCGCTGTGGCCGTACTTCCAGCCCAACCGCACCCTGATCCGCCCACGGGCCGTCGAACAGCTCGTGGCCCTGGTGGACGCCGCCGCCGAACGCGGCCTGGACGTCAACGTGGACGGACTGCAAGGGCACTTGAGCAGCTTCGACTTCCTGCCCGCCTGGATCCGCACCTGGCACCGGCGCAACCTCTTCACCGACCCGGACGTCGTCGACGGCCAGGCCGCCTATCTCCGCACCCTGGCCGCCGCCCTCGCCGACCGCCCCAACTTCCTCGGCATGACGCTCGGCAACGAGGTCAACCAGTTCTCGGCCGGCCCGCACCCCGACCCGGACAGAGCCTCCGCGGCGCAGATCGACGCGTGGCTGGAGCGCATGCTGACCGCCTGCGAGAAGGGCGCCCCCGGCAAGCTGCATCTGCACGCCGAGTACGACGCCACCTGGTACCAGGACGACATGCCGTTCACCCCGGCCCAGGCCGCCCGGCACGGCGCCCTCACGGCCGTGCACTCCTGGGTCTTCAACGGCACCGCCCAGCGCCACGGCCGTACCTCCGTGCCGACCGAACACCACGCCGCGTACCTCATCGAACTGAGCAGGGCCTGGGCCGATGACCCGAACCGCCCCGTCTGGCTCCAGGAGGTCGGCGCCCCCGCACCCCTCATCCCGCCCGAGCACGCGGCCACCTTCACCGAGGCCACCGTCGCGAGCGCCCTGGACTGCCCCGACCTGTGGGGCATCACCTGGTGGTGCTCCCACGACGTCTCCCGCAACCTCGCCGACTTTCCCGAACTCGAATACGGACTCGGACTGTTGACGAACGACCGGAGCCCCAAGGACACGGCACGCGTCCTGGCCGCCGCGGCGGCGCGCGAACACAGGGCGCCCGCGCCGCGCACCACCGCCCTCGTCGTCCCCGCCGATCCGGCCGTACGGTCCCACTGCGCGCCCGGCGGCCCGGTCTTCGACGCCTTCTTCCGGCTGACCGCCGACGGCGCCCGGCCCACGACCGTCCTGGACACCCGCGCGGACGACAAGGACCACCTCGCCGTACGCGGCATCACCGAAGTCGTCACTCCCGAACAGGTACTCCCCACCCCACAAGGAGACACCAGCTCGTGAACCCCACCAGACGCACCGTCCTGCTCGCCGGCGCCGCGGCCGCCCTGCTGCCGCCCCTGCCCGCCGTCGCGGCGACCCGCCGGGCCGACGCCACCGCGACCCCGCCGTACGCCTCCTACTGGTACCCGGACTCGCTGCCCTCGGGCACGCCCGGCACCGGCATCACCTGGCGGAGCCTGAAGTCCTGGACGGCCGCCGGTGACGCCGACCTCGCCTTCAACGCCGCCTCCGTGCCGCTCGCGCCGCGCTTCACCCCGACCCCGGCGAACACGACGGCCCGCTCCGGGCAGGCCCGCGTCCAGTCGCTGGTGTCCTTCGGACCGACCTCGAGCAACCCCTCCCAGGGATCGGCCACCGCCGACTACTACGCCCTCACCCACTGGGCCTACCTCGACGAACTCGTGTTCTGGGGCGGCTCGTCCGGCGAGGGGCTGATCCTCGCCCCGAACGCGCCCGTCGTCGACGCCGCCCACCGCCACGGCGTGCCGGTCCTCGGCAACATCTTCCTGCCGCCCACCGCGTACGGCGGCCAACTGCAGTGGACCCGGGACCTGGTGCAGAAGGACGCCTCCGGGCACTACCCCCTCGCGGCCCAACTCGTGGCCGTGGCGGCGGCGTACGGTTTCGACGGCTGGTTCGTCAACGCCGAGACCGGTGGCGGGAACAGCGCGCTGGGCGCGGACATGCTGGGCTTCGTCAAGGAGCTGAAGGCGCTGGCGGCGGCTCGCGGACAGCGCGTGACCTGGTACGACGCGATGACCGTGAACGGGACGGTGAGCTGGCAGGGAGCGCTGAACAGCCAGAACCAGGCCTTCTTCCAGGCCGCCGACGACATGTTCGTCGACTTCCGCTGGACGGCGGGCACCCTCGCCTCCTCCGGGAGCAAGGCCGGCCAACTCGGCCGCAGCCGATACGAGTTGTGGGCGGGCGTCGACGTCGAGTCCAACGGGTCGAACACCTCCGTCGACTGGGACGCGATCGTGCCGACCACCAAGGCCCATGTGACGTCGATCGGGTTGTACCGGCCCGAGTGGACCCGCAACCACCTGCCCACCTCGCGGACGCCGGGTGACTTCCACGCGGCGGACGACCGGTTCTGGACCGGGCGGTCACTGGATCCGTCCAAGCCCGACGCCGGTGACCCTTGGCGGGCGCCCGCGGTGTCGGTCGCGGACCGGTCGACGGTGAGCGACCTGCCGTTCGCCAGCACCTTCAACACGGGGCACGGACTGCGCTGGTACGAGGACGGGGCGGTCACCTCTGACGCCCCGTGGAACCACCTCGGGCTCCAGGACCGTCTGCCGTCCCGGCGATGGGTGCTGCGGACGGAGGGGCAGCGGCCGGCCGTCTCCTTCGACTTCGCGGACGCCTGGCGAGGCGGCAGCAGTGTGCTGGTGGACGGTGAACTCGACGAGCCGGTGGTGCTGGACGTGTACGCGGTACGGCTGCCGGCCGGTGTCGACACGGTTGTCGAGCTGACCCATCGGACGGACGCGGGTGCTGTGAACGTCGAGCTCGCCGTCGCCCTGGGCGAGCCGAGCGCGCCGGGTGAGACACCGCCGTACTCGTACCTGCCTGTGAAAGAGGTCAACAAGGGACAGCACCACCGGGGACGGCGGCAGGGCGTGCGGGTGACGGCGGTCAACGGCTGGGAGACGGTGACCGTGCCGCTCACCGCCCTGACCGGCACGGTCCACGCCGTCGGGGTACGGCTCACCGCCACCGACGGCCCGGTCACGTGGCGGCTCGGCGCCCTTGCCGTGCGGGACGCGCTCATCACCCCGGCCGCCCCCTCCGACCTGCGCGTCACGGCAGCCTCCGGCGGCGACCTGCGGTTCGCCTGGAACGCCGCACCCGGTGACGTACGCCAGTACACCCTGCACCGCCTCCTCGCCGACGGCACCCGGCGCTTCCTCGGGGGCACCTGCCAGAAGGCGTACTTCGTCTCCGGCCTCCAGCCCGAACAGGGCGAGCCGGCCGCGCGGTTCGAACTGCGTGCCGTGGGGGAGCTGTACACCTCGTCGGCGCCCGTCACCCTGACCCACCCCTGGTAACCGTCCGTCCCCAGCCTTGGAGCACCCCGTATGCATGACGACCGCAGCCTGGTCGAGGCCCGTCTCAAGCGCGTTCTCGAGGAGCGCGTCCGGCCCGCCGTGTACCCGGAGTCCGTACCGCTGGAGGTGGCGGTGTGGCACGCGCCCGGTGAGCCGGTACCGGTCGCGGAAGGGATCGCGGCCGAGCCCGAGCCGATCACGGTGGGGGCTCGGTGGGGTGCTCCATGGGGGACGAGCTGGTTCCGTGTCACCGGCACCGTCCCGAGGGAGTGGGCGGGCCGGACGGTCGAGGCGCTGCTCGACCTCGGCTTCGACGAGAACATGCCCGGCTTCCAGTGCGAGGGCCTGGTCTACCGGCCCGACGGCACCCCGGTGAAGGGCCTGAACCCCCGCAACCAGTGGGTCCGCATCGGCGCACCCGTCGAGGGCGGCGAGGAGGTGCGCCTGCACGTCGAGGCCGCCTCCAACCCCGTCATCCTCGACTACCACCCCTTCCTGCCCACCCCGTTGGGCGACAAGGACACCGCCGGCAGCGAGCCGCAGTACACCCTCACCCGCATGGACCTCGCGGTCTTCGACGAGACGGTGTGGCAGCTGGTGATCGACCTGGAGGTGCTCGGCGAGCTGATGGCCGAACTGCCCGTGGAGTCGGCCCGGCGCTGGGAGATCCTGCGGGCGGTCGAGCGGGCCCTGGACGCGATCGACCTGCAGGACGTCAACGGCTCCGCGGGCGAGGCTCGTTCACGCCTGACCGGTGTCCTGTCCGGGCCCGCCGCCCCGTCCGCCCACCGCATCAGCGCCGTCGGCCACGCGCACATCGACTCGGCGTGGCTGTGGCCGCTGCGGGAGACGGTGCGCAAGGTGGCCCGTACGACCTCCAACATGACGGCGCTGCTGGACGACGAGCCCGATTTCGTCTTCGCCATGTCGCAGGCCCAGCAGTGGGCCTGGGTGAAGGAACACCGGCCCGAGGTGTGGGCGCGGGTGAAGAAGGCGGTGGCCGACGGGCGGTTCGTGCCGGCGGGCGGGATGTGGGTGGAGTCGGACACCAACATGCCGGGCTCGGAGGCGATGGCCCGTCAGTTCGTGCACGGCAAGCGGTTCTTCCTGGACGAGTTCGGCATCGAGAACGAGGAGGCCTGGCTGCCCGACACCTTCGGCTTCGCCGCCGGACTGCCGCAGATCATCAAGGCGGCCGGCTCCAAGTGGCTGCTGACGCAGAAGATCTCCTGGTCGCAGACGAACAAGTTCCCCCACCACACGTTCCGTTGGGAGGGCATCGACGGCACCCGGATCTTCACGCACTTCCCGCCGGTCGACACCTACAACTGCTCGATGAAGGGCAGCGAGATCGCCCACGCGGCCCGCAACTTCAAGGACAAGGGAGTCGCCCGGCACTCCCTGGCACCCACGGGCTGGGGTGACGGCGGAGGCGGTACGACCCGGGAGATGGTCGCGAAGGCGGCCCGCCTCAGGGACCTGGAGGGCTCGGCGACCGTCGCCTGGGAGACCCCGCGCGAGTTCTTCGAGAAGGCCGAGTCCGAGTACCCCGAACCGCCCGTCTGGGTCGGCGAGCTGTACCTCGAACTCCACCGCGCCACCCTCACCAGCCAGGCGAAGACCAAGCAGGGCAACCGCCGCAGCGAGCACCTCCTGCGCGAGGCGGAACTGTGGGCGGCGACGGCGGCCGTACGGACCGGATTCCCCTACCCCTACGAGGAGTTGGACCGCATCTGGAAGACGGTGCTGCTGCACCAGTTCCACGACATCCTGCCGGGATCGTCGATCGCCTGGGTCCACCGCGAGGCACGGGCGACATACGAACGCCTGGCCGCCGAGCTGAACACCATCATCACAGGGGCCCAACACGCCCTGGCCGGCGAAGGATCGACCCCCCTCCTCTTCAACTCCGCCCCGCACACCCGCCACGGCGTCCTGGCCGGCGGCGCCGGCACACCCACCGCCGAGGGTGGGACGGTCCGCACGGTTCGCCCCGACGGCGGCCACATCCTCGACAACGGCCTGCTGCGCGTCGAGATCGACGCCCGGGGCCTGGTCGTGTCGGCCCACGACGTCGAGGCCGACCGCGAGACGATCGCCCCGGGCCGGGCCGCCAACCTGCTCCAGCTGCACCCCGACTTCCCGAACATGTGGGACGCCTGGGACGTCGACGAGTTCTACCGCAACACCGTCACCGATCTCACGGACGCCGACGAGGTGGTCGCCGGTGAGGACGCCGGGTCCGTGCGGATCGTCCGGACCTTCGGCGCCTCACGCGTCACACAGGTGCTGTCGCTGCCGCCGGGGGAGCGGCGGTTGCTGCTGGAGACGGAGGTCGACTGGCACGAGACGGAGAAGTTCCTCAAGCTCGCCTTCCCGCTCGACGTGCACGCCGAACGGTACGCGTCCGAGACGCAGTTCGGGCACTTCCACCGCCCGACCCACACCAACACCTCCTGGGAGGCGGCCAAGTTCGAGGCCTGCAACCATCGCTTCGTCCACCTGGAGGAACCGGGCTGGGGGGTCGCACTCGTCAACGACTCCACGTACGGCCATGACGTGACCCGCACCGTGCGCACGGACGGCGACCGCGGTACGACCACCACGCTGCGGGTCTCCCTGCTGCGCGCTCCGCGCTTCCCGGACCCCGAGACCGACCAGGGGGTGCACCGCTTCCGACACGCGCTGGTGGCGGGTGCCGGGATCGGGGACGCCGTGCGCGAGGGCTGGCGGATCAACCTTCCCGAGCGGCGGGTCGACGGCGCGGGCGAGGTCGCGCCGCTGGTCACGGTCGATCAGGAGGCGGTCGTCGTCACGGCGGTGAAGCTCGCCGACGACGGCAGCGGCGATGTGGTCGTCCGCTTCCACGAGGCTCACGGCGGCCGGGCGCGGGCCACCCTGACCGCGGGCTTCGCGGTCGCCGACGTCACGGTCACCGACCTGCTGGAACGCCCGCTGCCTCAGGTGGCCGCACCACGGGTCGACGGCGAGCGCGTCGCCGTACGTCTGCGTCCCTTCGAGCTGATGACACTGCGGTTGCGGCGGGCCTGAGCCGGGGGAGTGGCCCTCACCGCTCACGGCCACTCGTGGGCGGTGATCCCGGTGAGGATGAGGTCGATACCGGCGGCGAACTCGGCCCGGTCGTCGTGCTCGCGGAGCTGACCGGCGACCCCGCGGGTGAACGCGTACTGATCGGGGTCGAGTTCCTCCCAATCGGTCGCCACCGCGTCGAGGAACTCGGCGCGGTTCGTGCCCGGTTGGATCGTCCGGGCGTTGGCCGCGTTCTGGCCCGCCACTCCGAGGATGTAGTTCAACAGCGCGGACGCCGCCGTGAACTGGGCGGCCTCGGGCACGCCAAGGGCCCGCACCTGACGTCCGATGCGTTCGAAGACCTGGAGCATCGGCGGCTGCGCAGGGGTGCGGGCGAGCTGTGTGCCGACCCAGGGATGGTCGTCGATCGCGTCGAAGAGGCCGAGCGCGAGGGCCCGGATCGCCTCGTTCGGCGTGGCGTCGGTGTGGTCGCCGGCGAGGGCCGTGGCGACGACGGCGTCGGTGGCGGCCTCGAGGAGTTCGGTCTTGCCCGCCACGTGCCAGTAGATCGCCCCCGGCCCGGTCGCGAGGCGTTCGGCCAGGGCGCGGAACGTGAGCCCGCCCTCGCCCACGGAGTCGAGGAGCTCGACGGCGGCGCCGACGATGCGCTCACGGGAGAGCGGTTCCTGCCGTCGCTCCGGACGACGCGCCTTGGTTGCCATGAGCTCATCCTAACCCTGATGGAACACCGTTCCAGCTTGACAGCCCCTGGAACGATGTTCCAGTGTGGAGGTGATGGAACGGCGTTCCAGAGGGACCCGCCAGGCATCCGGCCGGTGGTCCGCGATGGGGAGGAAGCACCATGACCACGCACGTCACGATCATCGGCGCGGGGCTCGGCGGGCTGACGCTCGCGCGTGTCCTGCACGTCCATGGGATCCCGGCGACGGTCTACGAGGCGGAGGCCTCGCCCGTGTCCCGCGCCCAGGGCGGGATGCTCGACATCCACGACCACAACGGACAGCTCGCCCTCAAGGCGGCCGGGCTCTTCGACGAGTTCCTCGGGATCGTCCACCCGGGTGCCGAGGCGTCACGGGTGATGGGCAAGGACGGAAAGGTCCTGCTGGACGAGCCCGACGACGGAGCGGGCCGGCGCCCGGAGGTGCCCCGCGGTGCCCTTCGGCGGATCCTGATCGACTCGTTGCCGGCCGACGCGATCCGGTGGGGACACAAGGTCGCCGGGGCCCGGTCTCTCGACGACGGCCGGCACGAGGTGACGTTCGCGGACGGTACGACGGTGACGACCGGCCTGTTGGTCGGCGCGGACGGGGCGTGGTCCCGGGTCCGTCCGCTGCTGTCCGAGGCGAAGCCCGAGTACGTGGGCCTGTCCATCATCGAGACGTACCTCTTCGACAGCGACATCCGACACCCCGCCACCGCCCGTGCCGTGGGTGACGGTTCCCTCTTCGCGCTCGCTCCCGGCAAGGGCATCAGCGCCCACCGCGAGCCCGACGGCGTCCTGCACACCTACGTCCAGCTCGTGAAGCCGCAGGAGTGGCTGGACGCAGTCGACTTCACCGACGCCGAGGCGGCCCGGGCGCTGGTCGCCGCGGAGTTCGAGGACTGGGCGCCGGAACTCACCGCGCTGATCACGGACGGTGGGACCCCGCTGGTCCCACGGCCCATCAACACCCTGCCCAGCGACCACCGTTGGGACCGGGTGCCCGGCGTGACCCTGCTCGGCGACGCCGCCCACCTCATGCCCCCGTCCGGCGAGGGCGCCAACCTCGCCATGTACGACGCCGCCGAACTCGGCAACGCCCTCGCCGCCCACCCGGACGACCCCGAGTCCGCGCTCACCGCGTACGAGGAGGCCATGTTCCCGCGCAGCGCCACCGAGGCCACCACATCCGCGCAGCTCCAGGACCTCCTCCTCGGCGAGAACGCCCCGCACAGCTTGGTCGACTTCTTCACGGGCAAGGGCCAGGCGGGATGAACCCCCTGGATCACCGGCGGCACTGACGCCAGGACCGAGGTAAGCGACGGCCTGCCCCGGGGTCCCCCCGGACACCAGGGGGTCCCGTCACTTCTCTGGTGGTCTGGACGGTTCCGGTGTGCGGCAGGTGGCGTCGCTGCTCCCGGGGCTGCAGGCCCCCAGGGATCAGCTCCTCCCGGGGCTGCCGTCAACCGCGGACCGCGCCCGCCATCCGGCTACTCCCCGAGTTGGCTCCGTAGCCACTGTTCCACCTCGCCCACGTGGGCGGCCGCTCCCGCGCGGGCCGCCTCGGGGTCGTGGGCGACCAGGGCGCGGTGGATCGCCGCGTGTTCGCGGCGGGTGCGGGCGAAGGCGCCCTCCTCCTGGTAGCCGCGCCAGACGCGGGCGCGGAAGGTCCGCGACGACAGGCCGTCGAGGATCGCTGCCATGGTGTCGTTGCCTGCGGCCATGGCGATCTCGCGGTGGAAGGCGAGGTCGTGGGCGAGGATCTCCTCGGGGTCGTCGGTGGCGTTCATCGCGGTGAGATGCTTCTCGACCTCGGCCAGCTGGTCCGGCGTGATCCGGGCCGCCGCCAGCGCGGTGGCCGTCGACTCCAGGATGCGCCGCACCTCCAGCAGCTCCACCAGCCGTGGCCCGCGCGAGAGATCGGCCACCACACCGAACGTCTCCAGCAGATCCCCGGCCTCCAGCTGCGTCACGTAGATGCCCGAGCCGTGCCGGGCCTCCAGGACGCCCAGGACCGTCAGCGCGCGGATCGCCTCCCGCATCGAGCTGCGGGACATGCCCAGTTGGGAGGCGAGGTCGCGTTCGGTCGGCAGGCGCTGGCCGGGTTCGAGGCGGCCCTCGGCGATCATCGCCTTGATCCGCTCGATGGCGCGCTGCGTCACCGTGCCCTTCTGCGGGGCGGTCTCGTCCACGCCGTTCCTCCTGTCGCCGGTGCGCCGCAGTCTAACCCCGAGGGTGGTCGGACCAATACCGTCAGGAGAGGCGAAAAAATCCCGTCGGAGGGTGTTGTTTCCCGGAAGTGGTCTGATAAATATGCGGGCATCTGCTCGAACCCGCTCAACGAGGAGCCGCCCACATGCCCGGCACGACAGCGCGCAAGCAGTACAGGTCACGGATCGTCGGCGCGATGGCTGCGGTCGTCGGCGCCTCTCTCCTACTCGCCGCCTGCGGCAGCACCAAGGACACCGGCTCCGGCAGCGCCGGAGGCGGCGGGACCGGCAAGGTCGGGGTGATCCTGCCCCTGCTGACCTCGCCGTTCTGGCAGTCGTACAACGACTACGTGCCGAAGATGGCCAAGTCCGAAGGCGTCGACGCGCTGAAGACGGTCAACTCCAACAGCGACCCCTCGCAGCAGATCACCGACATCAACAACCAGCTCAACCAGGGCGTGAAGGGCCTCGTCGTGGCCCCGCTGGACAGCGCCGCCATCGAGGCCGGCCTCGACCAGGCCGAGCGCAAGGGCGTGCCGGTCGTCGCCGTGGACGTGGCGCCCGACAAGGGCAAGGTCGCCATGGTGGTGCGCGCCGACAACGTCGCCTACGGCACCAAGGCCTGCGACTACCTCGGCCAGCACGTCACCAGCGGCAAGGTCGTGCAGATCATGGGCGACCTGGCCTCGGTCAACGGCCGCGACCGCTCTCAGGCGTTCCGCACCTGCGTGAAGACGAAGTACCCCAAGCTCAAGGTCCTGGAGATCCCCGCCAAGTGGGAGTCCGACACGGCCGCCTCCCAGCTGGGCACCCTGCTCAACGCCAACCCCGACATCAAGGGCATCTACATGCAGGCCGGCGGCGTCTACCTCGCGCCCACCCTGCAGACCCTGAAGTCGAAGAACCTGCTGAAGGCGGCGGGCCAGAAGGGCCACATCGTCATCGTCTCCAATGACGGCATCCCGCAGGAGTTCGACGCCATCCGCAAGGGCGAGATCGACGCGACCGTCTCCCAGCCCGCCGACGCCTACGCCAAGTACGGCATGTACTACATCAAGGCGGCGATGGACGGGAAGACCTTCAAGCCGGGCCCGACGGACCACGACTCGACCATCGTCAAGCTGCCGAGCGGCATCCTCGAGGACCAGCTGCCCGCGCCACTGGTCACCAAGGACAACGTCGACGACCCCAAGCTCTGGGGCAACACGGTCAAATGAGCGCTTCCGACAGCCCGGTCGTACCGCTTGTCGAGGCACGCGACATCGTCAAGCGGTACGGCCCCACCACCGCCCTGGCCGACGGCCGGCTCACCGTGCTGCCCGGCGAGTCCCACGCCCTCGTCGGCCGCAACGGCGCCGGCAAGTCGACCCTGGTCCGTGTCCTCACCGGACTGGAGGCGCCCGACGAGGGCACGGTCCGCTTCGACGGCGAGCCCGCGCCCGCGCTCACCGACCGCGACGCCTGGCGCCGCAAGGTCGCCTGCGTCTACCAACACCCCACCGTCGTACCCGAGTTGACGGTCGCCGAGAACCTCTTCATCAACCGCCAGCCCCTCCAGCGCGGCTTCATCAGCTGGCGCAGGCTCCGCGGCGAGGCCGCCCGGCTGCTCGACACCTGGGACGTCCGGGTCGACCCCGAGGCCCGCACCGCCGACCTCAAGGTGGAGGACCGTCAAATGGTGGAGATCGCCCGGGCGTTGAGCTTCGGCGCCCGCTTCATCATCCTCGACGAGCCGACCGCCCAGCTCGACAACCGTGAGATCGAGCGGCTCTTCGCCCGCATGCGCGGCCTGCAGGACTCGGGCGTCACCTTCCTGTTCATCTCCCACCATCTGCAGGAGGTGTACGAGGTCTGCCAGACCGTCACCGTGCTGCGCGACGCCCGCTGGATCACCACGGCCCCCGTCGCCGAACTGCCCAGGGCGGCCCTGGTCGAGGCGATGGCGGGCGAGTCCATCGAGGTGATCGCCGAACAGGGCCTGCGGGAAAGGGCCGTCGATGAGGCGGCCCCCGTGCTCCTCGAGGCACGCGGGCTCACCTCGGAGGCGTACCAGAACGTCGACCTGACCGTCCGGCGCGGCGAGGTCGTCGGCCTCGCCGGCTCCAGCGCCAGCGGCAAGATCGAGCTGGCGGAGGCCTTCGCCGGTCTGCGCACCCCGACCGGTGGTACGGCCGAACTCGACGGCGCACGGCTGAAGTTCGGCTCGGTGCAGGCCGCTCTGGAGGCCGGCGTCGGCTGCGTGCCGCGCGACCGGCACGAACAGGGCCTGGTCGCCGGCATGAGCATCGGCGACAACTCCACCATGACCGTCCTGGACCGGCTCGGCCGCTTCGGCTTCATCGGCACCGACCGCAGACGCGGCTTCGCCGCCGAGCTGATCGACCGCCTCGACATCCACGCCGAGGGCCCCGAGCAGCCGGTCGCCGCCCTGTCCGGCGGCAACGCGCAGAAGGTCGTCATGGCCCGCGCCCTCGCCTCCGACCCCAGGCTGCTGGTCCTCATCAACCCCACCGCGGGCGTCGACGTGAAGTCGAAGGAGTCACTGCTCGCCCGCGTGGACAGCGCCCGCGAGGACGGCACCGCCGTCCTGGTCGTCTCCGACGAACTCGACGACCTCAGGCGCTGCGACCGCGTCCTCGTCCTCTTCCACGGCCGTGTCGTCGCCGAGCACTCGGCGGGCTGGCGCGACCACGAGCTGATCGCCTCCATCGAAGGAGTTGACCATGGCTGACACCAAGGCTCCGCCGGTGAAGCCGGTGAGGGTGCCCGATGCTCGGTCGGCTCGCGCCGTGCTGTTGCGCCGCGCTCGCGAACTCGCCCTCGTTCCCGCGCTGTTGCTGCTCCTTCTGCTCGGTGCCCTGCTGAACGACTCGTTCTTCACCGAAGACACCCTGATCTCCATCCTGGCCTCCTCCGCCGCGCTCGCGATGGTGGTGCTCGCCGAGTCGCTGGTCCTCATCACGGGCAAGTTCGACCTGTCGCTCGAATCGGTGGTCGGCGTCGCGCCGGCGGTGGCGGCGCTCCTGGTGCTGCCGGCCGCCCAGGCCGGCTGGGGCACGGAACTCCCCGCCGGGCTGGCCCTGCTGGCCATCCCCCTGGTGGGCGCGGTCATCGGTGCCTTCAACGGCATCCTCGTGGTGAAGGTGAAGCTCAACGCGTTCATCGTCACGCTGGCGATGCTGATCATTCTGCGCGGGCTCCTGGTCGGCGCCACCAAGGGCAAGACACTGTTCGGCATGCCGGACGCGTTCTTCTCGTTGGCCACCTCCACGTTCCTGCGCATCCCGCTGTCGGTCTGGGTCGCCGCCGCGGCGTTCGCCGTCGCCGGTCTGGTGCTCAAGTACCACCGCGTGGGCCGCTCGCTGTACGCCATCGGCGGCAACCTGGAAGCGGCCCGCGCCGCAGGCATCCGCGTCGACCGTGTCAGGCTCGGCGTCTACGTCGTCGCGGGTGTGCTCGCCTCGCTCGGTGGTCTGATGTACACCGGTTATGTCGGCGCGATCGGCGCCAACCAGGGCCAGAACATGATCTTCACGGTGTTCGCCGCGGCCGTCATCGGGGGCATCAGCCTCGACGGCGGCCGGGGCACCATGTTCGGGGCTCTCACCGGCGTGCTGCTGCTCGGCGTGGTCAAGACCATGCTCACCATGGCCCAGGTGCCGTCGTTCTGGATCGACGCCATCTACGGCGGGATCATCCTCGTCGCCCTCATGATCGCCCGCCTGACAACGGGCCGCGCCCAGGACTGACCCCTCCCAGCCCCCGACCGAAAGGCACTCCGTGTCCCCGACGCCCGTCCGCATCACCGCGGTCGACACCTACGACATCCGGTTCCCGACCTCGCGCGAGCTGGACGGCTCCGACGCGATGAACCCGGACCCCGACTACTCGGCCGCCTACGTCGTGCTGCGCACCGACGACGAGGACGGTCCGCAGGGGCACGGCTTCACCTTCACCATCGGGCGGGGCAACGATGTCCAGGTCGCCGCGATCCACGCGCTGCGCCACCATGTGGTCGGACGGTCCGTCGACGAACTGTGCGCCGACCCCGGCCAGGTCTACCGCGACCTGATCGGGGACAGCCAACTGCGCTGGCTCGGGCCCGAGAAGGGCGTGATGCACATGGCGATCGGCGCGGTCACCAACGCCGTGTGGGACCTCGCCGCCAAGCGCGCCGACAAGCCCCTGTGGCGGCTGCTCGCCGAGGCCGACCCCGAGTGGCTGGTCGGGCAGATCGACTTCCGGTACCTCACCGACGCCCTCACCCCCGTGGAGGCGCTGGAGATCCTGCGCCGGGGCAGGCCGGGCGCCGAGGAGCGCACCGCCCGGCTGCTGGAGCGCGGCTACCCCGGCTACACCACCTCCGCCGGCTGGCTCGGCTACAGCGACGAGAAGCTCACCCGGCTCGCCGCCCAGGCCGTCGCCGACGGCTTCACCCAGATCAAGCTGAAGGTCGGCGCCGACCTCGAGGACGACATCCGCCGCTGCCGGGTCGCCCGCTCGGTCGTCGGACCGGACATCCGCATGGCCATCGACGCCAACCAGCGCTGGGACGTGGCGGAGGCGATCCGCTGGACCAAGGCGCTGGCCGAGTTCGACCCGTACTGGATCGAGGAGCCCACCAGCCCCGACGACGTCCTCGGCCACGCCGCGATCCGCGAGGCCGTCGCCCCGGTCAAGGTGGCCACCGGCGAGCACGTGCAGAACCGGATCGTCTTCAAACAGCTGCTGCAGGCCGGCGCGCTCGACGTCGTCCAGATCGACGCGGCCCGCGTCGGCGGCGTCAACGAGAACCTCGCCATCCTGCTGCTCGCCGCCAAGTTCGGCGTCCCGGTCTGCCCGCACGCCGGCGGCGTCGGCCTGTGCGAACTCGTCCAGCACCTGTCGATGTTCGACTATGTGGCGGTCACCGGCACCACCGAGAACCGGGTCATCGAGTACGTCGACCATCTGCACGACCACTTCCTCGACCCGGTGGTGATCCGCGAGGGCCACTACCAGGCCCCCGCCGCGCCCGGATTCTCGGCCGCCATGCGTCCCGAGTCGATCGCGCGGTACACCTTCCCCGACGGCGACTTCTGGGTCGCCGACCTCGACGAGAAGAAGGGACAGGCGGCATGACCGACTTCGAGGGGCTGAAGGCCCTGGTCACCGGTGGAGCCTCCGGCATCGGACGGGCCACGGCCGACCTCCTCGCCGCCCGCGGCGCGCAGGTCGCCGTCCTCGACCTCGACCCGTCCCCGGTGGAGAAACCGCTGCTCGGCTTCCGGGCGGACGTCACCGACGACACCTCCGTACGCGAGGCGGTGGCCGCCGCGGTCGCCGAGCTCGGCGGTCTCGACGTGGTGGTCAACAACGCGGGCATCGGCGCCCAGGGCACCGTCGAGGACAACGACGACGCCGAGTGGCACCGGGTCCTGGACGTCAACGTGGTCGGCATGGTGCGCGTGACCCGCGTCGCGCTGCCGCATCTGCGCGAATCGCGGCACGCTGCGATCGTCAACACCTGCTCCATCGCCGCCACCGCCGGCCTCCCGCAGCGCGCGCTCTACAGCGCGACCAAGGGCGCCGTGTACTCGCTGACCCTCGCCATGGCCGCCGACCACGTCCGCGAGGGCATCCGCGTCAACTGCGTCAACCCCGGCACGGCCGACACCCCCTGGGTCGGCCGCCTGCTGGACAAGGCCTCCGACCCGGCCGCCGAACGCGCCGCCCTGGAGGCCCGCCAGCCCACCGGCCGCCTGGTCTCCGCCGCAGAGGTCGCGGGCGCCATCGCCTACCTGGCCAGCCCTCTCTCCGGAGCCACCACCGGCACCTCCCTCGCCGTCGACGGCGGCATGCAGGGACTGCGCCTGAGGCCGGTGGGCCAGTGAGCATGCCCCACGGACTCGGTTTCGGAGCGGCCGGCATCGCCGGCCTCTACACCGAGGTCACCGACGAGCAGGCGTACGAGGCCGTCTCCGCCGCCTGGCAGCGCGGCATCCGCTACTACGACACGGCACCCCACTACGGGCTCGGCGTGTCAGAACGCCGCCTCGGCGCGGTCCTGCGCGAGCACCCGCGTGAGCAGTACACGCTCTCCACGAAGGTCGGCCGCCGTCTTGAGCCCTCGTCCGACGGCGGGGACGACCTCGCGCACGGCTTCGCCGTCCCCGCCACCCACCGCCGGGTGTGGGACTTCACCGCGGACGGCATCCGCCGCACCCTCGACGCCGGCCTGGAACGGCTCGGCGTCGACCGCGTCGACATCGTCTACCTGCACGACCCCGACGACCACGCCGAACAGGCCTTCAGGGAGGCCTATCCCGCGCTGGAGAAGCTCCGCTCGGAAGGCGTGGTCGGCGCGATCGGCGCGGGGATGAACCAGGCCGAGATGCTCACCCGTTTCGTCCGCGAGACCGACGTCGACGTGGTGCTGTGCGCCGGCCGCTACACCCTGCTCGACCAGAGCGCGCTCACGGAGCTCCTCCCCGCGGCCGTCGCCCGAGGTGTCTCGGTGGTGATCGGGGGAGCCTTCAACTCGGGCCTGCTGGCGGATCCGAAGCCGGGGGCGACCTACAACTACGCGGCGGTGCCGCCCGAGTTGTTGGACCGGGCCTTGCGCATGCAGGCGGTCGCCGAGCGGCACGGCATCACCCTGCGGGCCGCCGCCCTCGCCTTCTGCGCGGCGCACCCGGCTGTCACGAGCGTGCTGGTGGGAGCCCGTTCGGCGGCGGAGGTCCACGACTGCGCCGACCAGTTCGCGACGCTGGTGCCCGCCGCCTTCTGGCAGGAGCTGCGCGAGACCGGACTGCTCCCCGCCCATGCCCCCGTACCCGCCGAGGAACCGTCATGAGAGTCGCCCTGCACACCAAGGTCCGCGCGGACCGCGTCGCCGAGTACGAGGCCGCCCATCGCGAGGTCCCCAAGGAGCTCACGGACGCCATCCGCGCGGCCGGTGCGAGCTCCTGGACCATCTGGCGCAGCGGCACCGACCTCTTCCACGTCCTGGAGTGCGAGGACTACAGCCGGCTCCTCGCCGAGCTGGAGAAGCTCCCGGTCAACATCACCTGGCAGGCCCGGATGGCGGAGCTGCTGGACGTGGTCCACGACTACTCCGCCGAGGGCGCGGAGGCGGGGCTGCCCGTCGTCTGGGAGCTGCCATGACGGTGGACGCCCACCACCACGTCTGGGACCTGGCGGCCCGCGACCAGGACTGGATCCCCGAGGGCAGCCCGCTGCGGCGGACGTTCACGGTCGCCGACCTCGAACCCGAGGCGCGGGCCGCCGGGGTCGACCGCACGGTCCTGGTCCAGACGGTCACCGTGCCGGAGGAGACCCCTGAGTTCCTGGAGCTGGCCGCCGCGCACGACCTCATCGCCGGTGTGGTCGGCTGGACCGACCTCACCCGTCCCGACATCGCCGACGAACTGGCCCGGCTGCGGGAACTCCCCGGCGGCTCGTACCTCAAGGGCATCCGTCACCAGGTCCAGGGCGAGCCGGACCCCGAATGGCTGCTGCGCCCGGACGTACGGCGTGGTCTCGCGGCCGTGGCCGCCGCGGGCCTGGTCTACGACCTGGTCGTCCTGCCCCACCAACTCCCGTCCTGCGCCAAGGCGGCCGCGGACCTCCCCGACCTCACCTTCGTCCTCGACCACTTGGGCAAGCCCCCGATCGCCTCGGGTGCCCTGACCCTGTGGTCCACCGACCTGCACGCCCTCGCCGCCCGACCCAACACCGTCGCCAAACTCTCCGGCCTGGTCACGGAGGCGAACCCCGCCGGCTGGACCACCGACGACCTCCGCCCGTACACCGAGACGGCCCTGGAGGCCTTCGGCCCGGACCGCCTGATGTTCGGATCGGACTGGCCGGTGTGCACGGAGCGAGCGACGTACGGACAAGTCATCGAGGCAGCCCGCCAGTTGACGTCCCCTACCGAACACGCCCAGCTCTTCGAGACCACGGCCGCCCGCGTCTACGGCCTGTAGACCACCGCTACGACCGCTGCGCCACCCCCGACAGCCGCGTGGGCGGCAGATACTCCCGTACGTAGGTCCGCTCCCAGCACGCCCTCGTCTCCCGTAGCTCCCGCCAGCTCGTGTAGCGATAGCGGAAAAGGCGGGCGCGGATGTAGCGGGGCGGGGCGTCGGCAGGGAACGGGGAGCGGCGCAGGAGACGCAGGGTGTCGCGGTCGTTCTCCAGGAGCCGTTCCACCAGGGCGCCGAACCAGGAGCCGGCGTACCCGGGCGACAGCGCGGCGAACCACATCAGCCAGTCCAGACGCAGATGGTAGGGCGCGAACTGGCGGGGCCAGCGCTGTGGATCGCCAGGCTTGCCCTTGAACTCGTACTCCCGCCAGTCCGAGTCCTCCCTCGGGACGTCGTCGTCGGTGCCCTCGATCACCACCTCGTACCGGATCCGGCTGACACTCCCGAAGGCCCCGTAGGTGTTGACCAGATGGAGCGGATCGAAGGAGCGGTTCATGATCTGGCGGCGGGAGATCATGTTGCGGACGGGGTGGTAGCTCAGCCCCGCGAGGAGGACGGAGACGGCCAGCACCAGGACCTCGTACCAGAGCGGGGTGGCCGGGACGGTGGACGGCGCGTCCTCGGGGAGCCGCAACGCGGAGCCGGCCAGGACGATGGTGATCCAGTTCAGCCAGGAGAAGTTGCCCGACAGGACCAGCCACAGCTGGGTGACGATCATCAGGGACGCGGCGGCCGTGGCGATCGGCTGGGGTGTGAACAGCAGGATGGGCACCGCGAGTTGGGTGACATGGTTCGCGGCCACCTCCACCCGGTGCGCGGGCTTGGGCAGATGGTGGAAGAACCAGCTCAGCGGGCCCGGCATCGGCTGGGTCTCGTGGTGGTGGTCCAGGCATGTCAGCTTCCGCCAGCACGCGTCACCGCGCATCTTGATCAGCCCTGCGCCGAACTCGACACGGAAGAGGATCCAGCGCAGCAGGAACAGGACGACGACCGGCGGGGCCACCTCGTCGTTGCCGAGGAAGACCGCCAGGAACCCCACCTCCAGCAGCAGGGACTCCCAGCCGAACGCGTACCAGGTCTGACCGACGTTGACGATCGACAGATACAGGGCCCAGGGGATCAGCCACAGAAGCATCCCGGCCCAGAGCGGGACGTACGAGTCCAGCCCGGCGAGCAGGGCCGCCGAGACCGCGCAGCCCGTCCACGCGCAGACCGCGAAGAAGCGGTCCGAGTAGTGGAGTTGGAAGACGCTGGGGGCCTGCCGGAAACGCACTCGCTGAACGAACCGGGGGACCGGCAGCATGCCGCGCTCGCCCATCAGCGCGCGGAACTGCAGGGCCGCCGTCAGGAACGCCACCAGGTACACGCCGGCCAGGGCCCGCTGGAAGACCAGCCGGCTCATCCAGTACTCGGGTGCGGTGAACCAGTCCACGGCCGTGCACTCCTCACCTCATTGTCGCGCCGAACCCTATGTCACTCTCCGTGTAACCATCCTCCGCTTGCGTAACCCAGGTGAGTGAAGCAGACAATAGTGACGAATTACCTGCTCTGAGGCTGGAGGACGAGGTGCGGACAGTCACCGGAACCCTCGCCACCGCCTGCGCACTCTCGGCGGCGGTCATCGCCGTCGGCTGCGCCGGCAGCGGCGGGGCGGAGACCAAGTCGATCGGTGAGGTCTTTCTGCTGCCGGCCGCGGACCAGGGACCGGACCCGTTCACCCCGTCCACGGCCACCGCGACGCCCACCTCGTCCGCCGTCGGCCGTGCGGTGCAGGCGGTGGGCGCCCCGAGCGCGCGGGCCCTTTCGGGCGGCACCCCCGGGCTGTACGCCGGGACCGCGCGCGTCGGCAGCTGCGATGTGGACCGGCAGATCGCCTACCTGACCTCCGACCCGGCCAAAACCCGCGCCTTCGCCCGGGCCGAGGGCGTCACCGAGGCGTCCGTCCCGGACTTCCTGCGCGGCCTCGCGCCGGTCGTGCTGCGCGCCGACACCCGGGTCACCGACCACGGCTTCCGCCACGGCCGGACGACGGACTTCCAGTCCGTGCTCCAGGCCGGCACCGCCGTCCTCGTCGACGGCCGGGGCGTACCGCGCGTGCGGTGCGCCGGCGGCAACCCTCTCGCGCCGGCCGTCGCCGAACGGGGCCGCTTCGGCACCAAGGGCCGCTCCTGGTCCGGCTTCCGGCCCGGCCAGGTGATCGTGGTGACCCCGGCACCCCAGGTGATCACCACCCTCACGATCGTCGACGTCGGCCACGGCACCTGGATCGAACGCCCCATCAGCCAGGACGTGCACCACGACCACGTCATCCCGCCACCGGCCGGGGAGGCCCTGGCGACGATGCCGACACCGCCCGCCGGCTCGGACTCCGGCGAACCCGACGCCACCGCGGCCGCGCCGGCCGACGTCCCGACGGCGCCGGCCACCCCGCCGCCGACGCCCGGCCTGACGACCACCGTCTTCGACAGTCCCACGGACGTCTTCGACGGCTGAGCGGTCCTCCGCGACCGCGGGACGGGCACTCGACGCAACAATCCGGTGCCTCCCGGTCGAAGAATCAGCCAAACCCTGGCAAGGTGGCTCCATGGTTGATCGGGGAGCGAGCGCCCTGTCACTCCCGGACGACTGGCCCGCCCATCCGGACCCGATTCTGGCGCTCAACCAGATGGGCAGTTTCGACTGGGACCTGGACAGCGGCCTGTTCCACATGGACCCCCAGGCCCACGAGGTCTTCGACCTGCGCCCCGACGAGTACGACGGCAACCCCGCGAGCCTCGCCGTCCGCGTCCCGTCGTCCGAGGCCTACCGCCTCGACACCCTGGTCGCCCAGGCCATGAAGGACGGCAGCGAGAACTACGGCGCCTACTTCCGCATCCGCCGCCGCGACGGCAGCCTGCGCTGGACCCACACCCAGGGCTACATCCGGCGCGACGAGACCGGCCGGCCGCGCCGGATCATCGGCATCGTCCGGGACGCCACCCAGGAGCTGATCGAGAGCGCGTCCCGGCAGGAGCAGGCAGCCCTGGACGAGGCCCGGCGCCGGCAGACCAACGTCGTCCAGCTCACCACGGCCGCCCTCGCCCACGCCCGCACCGTCCAGGACGTCATCGACGTCCTCAAGGACACCCACGGACTGACCCACCTCGGCGCGACCAGCCTGGTCATGGGCCTGGTCGAGGCCGGCCGGATCCGGCTGATCGCCGAGGGTCCCGAGGGCAGCTTCGTACCCGGCACCCTCGTCACCGGTATCGACGAGCCCTACCCGATGAGCGAGGTCGTGCGCACCCTCAGCCCCCGCTTCATCGAGTCGCCCGAGGAGTTCGCCAAGGGCTTCCCCGTCCTGTGGCCGCACATCACCGACCTGAACATCACCTCGGCGGCCTATCTGCCGCTGATCGTCCAGGCCCGCCCGATCGGCGCCATGGGCCTGCTCTACAGCGACCGGCGCGGCTTCTCGCCCGACGAACGCAACGTGCTGGTCGCCCTCGGCAGCAGCATCGCGCAGAGCCTGCAGCGGGCCATGTTCTACGAGCAGGAGAAGGACCTCGCCTCCGGTCTCCAGCAGGCCATGCTGCCGCGCACCATCCCCAGCGTGCGCGGCGCCGACGTCGCCGTCCGCTACCGTGCCGGCACCGCCGCGGGCTCCCTCGCCCGGGACATCGGCGGCGACTGGTACGACCTGATCCCGCTGCCCGGCGGCCGGGTCGGGGCGGTCATCGGCGACGTCCAGGGCCACGACACCCACGCCGCGGCCGTCATGGGCCAGCTGCGCATCGTGCTGCGCGCCTACGCCGCCGAGGGCCACACCCCGGCGACCGTCATGGCCCGCGCCTCCGTCTTCCTGCACGAACTCGACACCGACCGCTTCGCGACCTGTCTGTACGCCGAGGCCGACCTGTCGACCGGCGTGGTACAGGTGGTGCGGGCCGGGCACATCGACCCGCTGATCCGGGAGGCCGACGGCGTCTGCCGGCGCATCCCCGTCGAAGGCGGGCTGCCGCTCGGCCTGTCCGCCGAGTTCCGCAGCCTCGAATACCCCGTCGGCACCCTCGAACTCGATCCCGGAAACACCCTCGTGCTGTGCACCGACGGACTGGTCGAACGGCCCGGCGCCGACCTCGACGACGGCATGCGGACCCTGACCGCCCTGATCGCCACCGGCCCCGACGACGTCCGCGATCTCGCCGACCGCCTCATCGACATCGCCGAGGCCCGCGGGGGCGACGACGACGTGGCCCTGCTCCTGCTGCGCCGCCGCGGACTGGACACCCAGCAGTCCGGCGGCCGGCTCCAGCAGCACGTGGCACCCGGTGACCCCGAGGCCCTCACCCAGGCCCGGCACATGATCAGGGCCGCGGTCCGCGCCTGGGGCGCCGAGGACCGCGCGGACGAGGTCGAACTGGTCGCCGACGAACTGGTCACCAACGCGCTGATGCACACCGAGGGCGCGGCGATCGTCACCCTCAGGGTCCTCACCGGCGGCGACCGGCGGCTGCGCGTCGAGGTGGAGGACTCCTCCAGCGCCCTGCCGCGGCGCCGCGAGGCGGGCGAGTCGGGGGTCTCGGGGCGCGGGCTGATGCTGGTCGACCTGCTCACGGACGCGTGGGGGGTGGAGGCGCGCGGCGGCGGCAAGTGCGTGTGGTGCGAGTTCGTCGTGCCGGGACGGGACTGAACCCGCGTGGCGTTGTCGGTGCCGGGTGGCACTCTGGACGTATGCCGGAACTCCCCGAGGTGGAAGCACTCAAGGACTTCCTGACCGAACACCTGGTCGGGCACGAGATCGTGCGCGTGCTGCCCGTCGCGATCAGTGTCCTGAAGACGTACGACCCGCCGCCGACCGCCGTCGAGGGCCGCGAGGTCACCGCCGTGCGCCGGTACGGCAAGTTCCTCGACCTCGTCACCGACGGCGGCCCGCATCTCGTCACCCATCTGGCCCGCGCGGGCTGGCTGCAGTGGAAGGACAGGCTGCCCGACGGCCCGCCCCGCCCCGGCAAGGGCCCCCTGGCCCTGCGCGTCGCCCTGGAGACCGGCGAGGGCTTCGACCTCACGGAGGCCGGCACCCAGAAACGCCTCGCGGTGTACGTCGTCCAGGATCCCCAGCAGGTCCCGGGCCTCGCCCGCCTCGGCCCCGACCCGCTCGCCGACGACTTCGACGAGCAGACCTTCGCCGGGCTGCTGAAGGACGAGAGACGCCGGCTCAAGGGCGCCCTGCGCGACCAGAGCCTGATCGCCGGGGTGGGCAACGCCTACAGCGACGAGATCCTGCACGCGGCGAAGATGTCGCCGTTCAAACTCGCCTCGAGCCTCACACCCGAGGAGACCACCCGCCTGTACGAGGCCCTGCGCACCACTCTGACCGAGGCGGTGGAGCGCTCGCGCGGCGTCGCGGCCGGCCGGCTGAAGGCCGAGAAGAAGAGCGGCCTGCGGGTGCACGGCCGCACCAGCGAACCCTGCCCGGTGTGCGGCGACACCATCCGCGAGGTCTCCTTCAGCGACTCCTCCCTCCAGTACTGCCCCACCTGCCAGACCGGGGGGAAACCGCTCGCGGACCGCAGGATGTCACGGCTGCTGAAGTAGCGGAACATCACGGCCGAAGCAGCGGACGTCATGCCCCCACCCGCACCAGCCCGCTCTCATAGGCGAACACCACGGCCTGCACCCGGTCGCGCAGCTCCAACTTGCCCAGCACACGGCCCAGATGGGTCTTGACCGTGGTCTCGCCCAGGTGGAGCCGCGCGGCTATCTCCCCGTTGCTCAG
Source organism: Streptomyces sp. NPDC006476 (assembly GCF_040612015.1). Classification (NCBI taxonomy): domain Bacteria; kingdom Bacillati; phylum Actinomycetota; class Actinomycetes; order Kitasatosporales; family Streptomycetaceae; genus Streptomyces; species Streptomyces sp. NPDC006476. The sequence goes on from NZ_JBEXPK010000012.1 coordinate 160,652, forward strand.
CCCCCGCGCCACCAGCGCCAGGACGTCCCGCTCGCGCTCGGTCAGCCGCTCCAGGCGGCCCTTCTGCTCGGGCGGGGCCGCGGGCAGCACGAAGCGTTCCACGAGCCGGCGCACCACCGACGGCGCCATCATCACCTCGCCCCGCAGCACCGCCCGGACGGTCACCAGGATCTCCTCGCCAACCGCGTCCTTGACCAGGAAGCCGCTCGCGCCCGCCCGCAGGGCACCGTAGGCGTACTCGTCGACGTCGAAGGTCGTCACGACGAGGATCTTCGGGGCGGCGGGTTGCGCGAGGATGCGCCGGGTCGCCGCCAGCCCGTCGACGCCCGGCATCCGTACGTCCATCAGGACCAGGTCCGGCTCCAGCTCGGCGCTGCGGGCCACCGCCGTGTCCCCGTCCGCGGCCTCGCCGACGACGCTCAGGTCGGGCTGGCTGTCGATCACCATCCGCAGCCCCATGCGGATCAGCTCCTGGTCGTCGCAGAGCAGGACGCGGTACGGGGGACGGGCGCCGCTCACGGGGACACCGGCCACAGGGTCGCGTCCACGCGGTAGCCGCCGTCGTCCGTCCGACCGGCGTCGACCGTGCCGCCGTACAGCGCGGCCCGTTCCCGCATGCCGGCCAGTCCACGGCCGGCCGACGGCAGGGCGGGCACCCGGGTGGGGGTGCTGCCCGCGGAGTTGTCGACGCGGATACGGACACGGCGGCCCGGGCCCGGGGTGCCGACGTCGACCCGGACGCGGGCCGTGGCGTCCGGCGAGGCGTGCTTGGCGACGTTGGTCAGCGACTCCTGCACGATCCGGTACGCCTGCGCGGTGAGCCCGGGCGGCAGCTCCCGCGGATCCCCGCACAGGTCGAGATCGGCGTCACCCGGAAAGCGGTCGACCAAGGTCCGCAGATCGCCGAGGTCCGCACGCGGGGCGGGAGATATCTGTCGGTATGAGGATGTATGCGATGCGATATCCGATTCAGTCCTGTCCTCTTCCTCCGGCTCCCGCAGCATGCCCAGCAGCCGGCGCAGTTCGGTGAGGGCGTCCCGGCCGGTCGCGCTGATGGTGCGCAGCGTGCGGTCCACCGCCTCGGGATCGGCGCGCCGGGCCAGTCTGCCGCCCTCGGCGTTGAGCACCATCACGCTGACGCTGTGTGCCAGCACGTCGTGGATCTCGCGGGCCATCCGGGCCCGTTCCTCGGCCACCACGCGGCGCGCGGACTCGGCGAGGAACGCCCGGCGCTGCCGTACGTACGCACCCCACATCCACGCCCCCGCCGGCCACAGCGACACCGTCACCGGTGTCACCCACGGGTTGGGGCCGGCCTCGGCCGGGCCGGTGGAGGCGAGCCACTGCGGCGTCCACAGCAGCACGCACGCGGCGACGCACACCGCCGTCGCCACCGCGGCGCGGCGCAGTCCCCGCACCGCCAGCACGTACAGAACGGCGGCCACGGCGAGCACCCCGGGTCCCGGCTCCCGCCCCCAGACCGCAGCCAGGTACTGCGTCCAGAAAGCGGCGGTGACGGCAACGGCCACCGCGACGGGCGCGCGGCGGCGCCACCACAGCGGCAGCACCAGCGCCGCGCTCACCACGATCTGCACCCACACCGGGCGCCAGCCGTCCTGCTCCCGGACCAGCGGAGGCAGCCCCACCAGCGCCATCACCAGCGCGTCCGTCAGCCGGGGATGGCGCCGCAGCCGGCGCGACAGGCCGTCGATCAGTCGAAACACCGGCCCACGTTAGGCCGGGCCGGGCTCCGCGCGCGTCGTCCCGCAGGCTGCATCCGGGTCGTACCGCAGGACTAGGCGGGCGGTCCCGGCGTACGACGCGGGGCCACATCGCGGCTGCCGAGCATGGCCGCCGTGTCGATCACCACTCAGTTCCTCAGGCGCCCTCTCATGACCGGTGCGGTAGCCGCCAGCTCACGGCGGCTGGCCGCGGCCATGACCCGTGACATCGGTCTGGAGAAGGCCCGGCTCGTCGTCGAACTCGGCCCCGGTACGGGCGTGTTCACCGAGGCCGTGCTGCGCCGGATAACGCCTGCGGCCCGGCTGGTCGCCATAGAGCTCAACGCTGACCTCGCGGACCGTCTCGCGGCCACGCACCGCGACGGGCGGCTCAGCGTCGTGCACGGCGCGGCGGCCGACCTGGCGGAGTTCGCGGACGGCCCCGTGGACGCGGTGGTGTCGGGGCTGCCGTGGACCGTCATGCCGGCGCGGACGCGGGAGCACACCCTGGACGCAGTGGCGAAATCGCTCGCCCAGGGCGGCCGTTTCACCACGTTCGCGTACACCCACGCGGCCTGGACCCCGCCCGGCCGCGCCCTCGCCGCCGCCCTGCGCGACCGCTTCCCGACCGTCGAGCGCACCTCCACCGTCTGGCCGAACGTTCCCCCCGCCTTCGTCTACCGGGCGCGCGGTTTGTAGAGTCACCGTGTGAACGGCGCCGCCATCGACGAGGACCTGGTCCGCTCGCTCCTTCGCGAACAGCACCCGGACCTCGCGCGGCTCGGTCTGCGCCGGGTACCGGCCGGCTGGGACAACCAACTGTGGCGGCTGGGGGAGGAGTTGGCGGTACGGCTGCCGCGCACGGAGCGGGCACCGTCGCTGTTGCGCAAGGAGCACCGGTGGCTGCCCCTGCTGGCCGGCCGGCTGCCGTTGCCGGTACCGACGCCGGTGCGGCTCGGCGAACCCTCGCCGCGCTTCCCGCGCTCCTGGACCGTCGCGCGCTGGGTCCCCGGAGAGCCCGCCGACCGCGCCCCGCTCAGCCGCGCCCGCCCGGCCGCGAATGCGCTGGCGGGATTTTTGCGGGCCCTGCATCTGCCGGCCCCCGCGGACGCGCCGCGCAGCGCGGACCGCGGTGTTCCGCTACGGGACCTGAGGGACCAGTTCGAGCGGATGCTGGAACCGGTGGCCGCCCGCGTCCCCGTCGCCGCCGTACGCGACGTGTGGGAGGCGGCGGTCTCCGCGCCGGCTCATACCGGCCCGGCCCGCTGGCTGCACGCCGACCTCCATCCCGCGAACGTGGTCGTCGGCGACGGCACGCTCACCGGTGTGATCGACTTCGGCGACCTCTGCGCGGGGGATCCGGCGACGGACCTCGCGGCTGCCTGGGTCCTGCTGCCGACCGGCGCCTCGGCCGCGTTCTTCGAGGCCTACGGGGGCTCGGACGAGGCGACGATCCGACGCGCCCGCGGCTGGGCGGTCCTGCGGGCCCTCGCCCTCATCGGCATCGGGCAGGCCTGGCAACGGGGGCTGCCGGGAGGGCAGCGGACCTGGGGGCCGGCGGGCCGGGCGGCCCTCGGACGGGCGCTGGTGCGCGAGAGCTAGCCGTCAGTGCGGCTGCAGCGTCACCAGGTGTTCGCCCTGGGCCGTGCGCACGTCGTACCGGGCGATTTCACCCATGTGCATCGAGGACGTGCCCCGCATGGTGATCGGGCGGGCGTCGTGGCTGGGGACGGTCCAGCTGGTGAGGATCTGCTCGGAGCCGTCCCGGCCGACGGCGATCAGCCGACAGGAGCGCGGGCCCGCGCCGTCCTTGATCTCGAGCTTGACGTCGCTGCCCGAGTAGTCGTCGGCCGTCGTCACCCGGGCCCACACCCCCGACTTCGCGTCGGTCGCGGTGACCCGCATCACTCCGTCGTCGCCGCCCTTGGCCATCATCGCGATGCCGGGCCCGGCCGCGGCGACGGCCACCGAGGCGGCCAGGCCGTACAGGAACCGCCGCCGCGTCGCCTTGTGGCGGGCCGCCACCGCGCCCATCAGCCGGTCGAGCAACTGGGGGCCGGGCCGGGTCATCGGGCTCACGAACCGCGGTGTCGCCCGGCGATACAGCATCATCTGCCGGGCGACAGGCCCGAATTCGGTCACGTGTGCGGCGCAGCGCGCGCACTCCATGAGGTGGTCCTCGAAGCGGAAGGCGTCCGCCTCGTCCAGCACGCCGAGCGCGTACGCGGCGACGTCGCGGTGCGTTTCCTGGGACCTCATGCCGAATCCTCGTGCCGTTGGGTGCGGGTGGGGTGACTCCTTGCTCCCAGGTACGCACCAGACCGCCGATTCACTCAAGGCACACGGAGAATCGCAACCAAGGGATTCGTAGCGGCCTGGCCCCCGGATTGGTCCGGATCGGAACGAATCTAAAAAAGATGGATGGCGAGATGGCCGAGCGGCAGACCGAGCTGCCAGGCCTTCGTCCACACCTTCGGTCCCTCGTCCTCACCGACCACCCCGGCACCGCCGGGCACCGCGTTCAGGTCCGGCGCGAGCAACTCGGTCTCCTCCAGCCAGCGCCAGGCCGCCTCGGCCAGATCCAGGTCGGGCGCCGGGGCGCCGGACTCGACCGCTTCGGCGTACAGGTCGGCCATGCGTTCGCCCACCCAGTCCTGCCACGGCTGGTCGTACGCGGTCAGCGACAGCCAGGTCTCCAGCTGGGAGACCACCCGGATGCCGGAGAGTTCGCCGTCCGTGTCCGAGAGGAAGATGGTCAGCGCCAGCGCGTCACGCCCGGCCCGGAACTCCATGGACGTCGGCGGCATCAGATCGCCCGTCCTGAGCAGCTCGTCGGCGATGTACTCGGCGTACAACCAGGCCATCGGGACGACCAGTTCACCGTCTCCGGCGCCGTCCGTGCTCTCTTGACCTCTGTGCAGCATCCCTTCCTGCCTTCCTCCGGTGCGTGCGCGTCGCCCGGCTCCGGGCCCGGATCCGGACCCCGAGCCCCCCAGTCCGGAACACGGATGAGGACAGCCGATTACTCAACCGGGGTCCTCAGCAAGGCGCTTTACGGAGGTTTGACTGAGCCGTTGGTTTCACCGCAGGTCGGCCGCGTATCCGGGAAGCACCCGGCGCAGGGCGCGCAGCGCGTAGTACGCGCGGGACTTCACGGTACCGGGCGGAATCCCGAGGGCCTCGGCGGCCTCCGCCACACTCGCACCCTGGAAGTACACGAGCACCAGGACTTCACGGTGCTCCGGAGTGAGTGTCTTCACAGCCTCGCGTACGTCGAGGGTCGCGGCGGCCCGCTCGGCGTGGTCGCCGATGACGCGCGCGTTCTCCAGGACCGCGTCCCCGACCTCGGCCGGACGCGCCTGCCGCGCCCGCCGCGCGTCGATGGCGAGCCGCCGTCCGACGGTCAGCAGCCAGGGCCGTACGGACTCGAAGTCGTCGGCGCGCAGGGCCTCGGGGTGCTGCCAGGCGCGGACCAGGGTCTCCTGCACCAGGTCCTCGGCGCGCTGCCGGTCGCCGTCACACAGCCGGAGGAGGAAGGCGAAGAGCGGCCGGCCGTGCTCCCGCTGCACTGCGGCGAGCTCGTGCTCGGCGGTCGTCCCGTTCGTGAGGGTGGTTCCGGCCGTCATGGCCGTATGGCATCGCAGGGTGCCGATGTCGGACAGGGTCCGCACGGGGATCTGCGGCGGACGGTCGATCGCGTCGGCGAACGGTTCGACGAACGGTCCCCGGCGAGCGCCGGACGGGTTAATCGGCGTGCCGGAACCGGCTGCAGGGTTGGTCACCTTCGTACCGTTTGTCGGTAAATATGACCACTCTGGGGTGAACTGATGATTGCACGCAGACGACAGGTTGCCCTGGCCCTCACGGCCGTCCTCGCCGGGGGCGCCGCCTGCCAGGCCCAGCACCACCGAGCGGCGGTCCACGCCGGACACCCTGCCCCGCCGGCCGCCCGCAGCTTCACGCTCGTCGCCTCCGGCGACATCCTGCCGCACGGCTCGATCATCGACCGCGCCCGCTTCGACGGCGGTGGCCGCGCGTACGACTTCCATCCGATGCTCGCCGGGGACGGGGACATGGTCTCCCGCGCCGATGTGGCGCTGTGTCACCTGGACACCGTCTTCGGCGCGAACGGCGACTACGCCGGCCACCCCACCTTCAAGGCCCCGCCCGAGCTGGCCCAGGCCCTTGCCGCCACCGGCTACGACGGCTGCTCCACCGCCTCCGACCACACCCTCGACGACGGCGCCCAGGGCGTCCACCGCACCCTCGACGTCCTCGAGGCGGCGGGGGTACGGCACGCGGGCTCGGCCCGGACCGAGGCCGAGGCGCGCAAGGTCACGCTGTTGCGCGCGGGCCCGGCGAAGGTGGCGCACCTCGCCTATACCTACGACACCCACGGCTTCCCCCTGCCGCCGGGCGAGCCGTGGGCCGTCGGCCTCCTCGACGAGAACCAGGTCGTCGCCGACGCCCGGGCCGCCCGGCGGGCCGGCGCCGACGTGGTCGTCGTCTCCCTGCACTGGGGCACCGAGTGGCAGGACACGCCCGACGCGCAGCAACTCGCCCTGGCCAGGCGGCTCACCGCCGCCCGCACGGGCGACCGGCCCGATATCGACCTCGTCCTCGGCACCCACGCCCATGTCCCGCAGGCGTACGAGAAGGTCAACGGCACCTGGGTCGTCTACGGCCTGGGCGACCAGATCGCGGGCGAGATGTACGACAACGACGGCCAACAGGACCCGCGCGGCAACCAGTCCACCGTCGGCCGCTTCACCTTCGTCCCGCCGACCCGGCCGGGCGGCCGCTGGCAGGTGACCCGGGCCGAGTTCGTCCCGCAGATGTTCGACATCGACGCCGGCCGGGTGGTCGACCTCAACCGGGCCCTGGAACAGGGCGCCGACGTGATGGCGGTGCGCGACCGCATCCGCGACGTCGTGCTGAGCCGGGGCGCGGCCAAGGACGGGCTGGTGATGGGGAAGTGACGGACGCGGCGGAGCCGCGGGCGGTCATCGCGCCGTCATGACCGGACGTCGGCCTGCGCCGTGAACGTCTCCGGGTCGGTCTCCACGGGCAGCACGCCGGCGTAGACGGGGCTTCTGTGCACGGAGCCTGTGCCGGCCGCCATGACGTGCGGTGACGCGGTATCAGTGTCCGTCATCGCGGGACATGAAGGAGCCCCGGCTGGACGGGGGAGGCCAGCCGGGGCCGTGGGTGGTGGATTGCGGAGGGCGGTCGCCTCTCGGCGGGGTGCTCCATGGGGCTTCAGCCGGACGATCGTCCCCATGGGCTGTAGGTGAGGCCCGGGGACACTGTCCCCTCCGCAGCCACGTAGACATGAACGGCCGCGCGGCTCGGGTTGTTCCGCCGTTGACGCCCGCAGTCGTGTGACCTGGCGCACACGGTCCGTGGGGTCACTCGACGTCCACGTGGTCGAAGGTCTTCAGCATCTCCTTCAGCACCCGCACACAGGCCCGGAGTTCCGCCTCGGTGAGATCGCCGCCGACCTGCCGGTTCAGGGCGTGCTCGCGTTCGAGGATGGTGTCGATCATCGTCTCGCCCGCCTGGGTGATCCGGATCAGCGAGGACCGCTGGTGGGCGGGGTTGGGGGTGACCTCGACCCATCCCTCGGCCACCGCGTCGTTGACCATGCGCTGCACGAACTGCCGGGTCAGCGCCATGATCCGGCCCATCTGGGGCACCGTCATGGACCCGTAGCGGCGCAGCAGGACGAGCACGGAACGTACGCCGACCGAGACGCCCTCGACCTGTTCGCCCTGCTCGACCTTGCGCAGGCCGCGGCGGTAGAGCGCGCCGATCAGGTCGAACACCTCGGAGACGCGGTCGCCGAGTTCGTCGGGGGAGAGGGGTGCGTCGTCGTCGTTCACCCGGACATCATGCACCGGAGCCATCATGACAACCAGGTTGTCAAAGTCTCGCAGACATGACACCTTGGTTGTCATGACGGTTGCTTCCGAACTGAGCTATTTCGCGTCCGCCGACGGCGATCTCTCCTACCTCGACACCGGATCCGGAGACCTCGTGGTCCTCCTGCACTCCGGCTACGTCGACCACCGCCTCTTCGACGACCAGATCCCCGCCCTCGCCGAGGCGGGGTACCGGGTCATCGCGCCGGACACCCGCGGGCACGGCTGGTCCGCCAACGCGAGCGAGCCCTTCCGCTGGGCCGACGACCTCGCCGGACTGCTCCAGCACCTCGACGCCGGCCCCGCCGCCCTGGTCGGGGTGTCGATGGGCGGCGCCATCGCGGGCGACACCGCGATCGAGTACCCGGAGCTGGTGCGGGGCGTGGTCCTCAGCGGTGCCTCCGTCAGCGACTTCCAGTACACCTACGAACCGACGCGGAAGGTTGTCGCCGCCTCCGCCGAAGCCCTGGACGCGGGTGACATCGAGGGCTGGCTGAAGGTGTTCCTCGGGTCCGTCGCCGGCCCGTTCCGCACGACCGACGAGATCGACCCGCGCCTTCTGAACCACCTGCGCGAGATGGCCCTGCACACCATCGCGAAGCACACCCCCGGCGAGGCGAACTGGCACGTTCCCATGGCCGACACCTGGCCCCGGGTCCCGACGATCGACATCCCGGTGCTCACCGTCAACGGCGCGCTCGACTCGCCCGACCTGATCGCCGAGGCGGAACGGTTCGCCCGTACGGCCCTGAGCGGGCGCTCCGTGCTGGTCGAGGGCGTCTCGCACTTCCCGAACCTGGAGCGGCCCGAGGAGTTCAACGGTCTGCTCCTCGACTTCCTCGACGGCCTCTGACGCCGACCGCTTGTGGCACGTGCCGCGTCGGGTGCGTCTTCGCGAACCACTTGGGCGGCAGCCCGTCGCGGCTCATGCTGAACCACACCCGGGTCACGCCCAGCATGAACGTGAACATCACCGTGAGGATGCCGATGAGCGCGCCCACTGCGATCACGTCGGCCAGTCCGGCACCGCGATCCGTACCGTTGGCCACGGTTCCGGCCGGAGTGCTGCGTTAACTGGGGGACATCCCCCAGACTCGCGGCGCCCGGGCCGATGATGCCCCCTACGCCGATCGCGGTGAGCTGCCACAGCCCCAGGGACCGGTCGAGCCGGATTCCCTCGCCGCTCTGCGTCTCCTCGATGTACTCGATGGGTTTGCGGCGGAGAATTCCCTCGCCTGCCCGGAGCCCGGCCATGACCCTCACCACTTCACGTTCGGCAACGGCTGACGGCGGATCATGAGGCCCCGTCCCGCCCGCCACGGAAGACATCGCGCAGCTAGGTGGCCCGGCCATGTGAACTGAACCGCTGTTCAGCAAGGCGGGGTCGGCAGTAGTTTGGCGCGCAACCACTCGCATCGCTCTCGGAGTTCCTCGCATGAGCAGCGACACACCGGCCCCGGCACCCCTCCAGACCTTCCCGTCACCCCACCCCGTCACCGGCACCGACGCCGACCGGGACCTCGGCCGGGCCCTCGTCAGGGCCTGGCAGACGGACGGCATCTTCCAGATCCGGGCGACCACCGCCCAACAGGCGGCCACGGAGCAGGCGTTGGCGGCCTCCCGCGCCTTCTGCGCCCGGCCCCTGCGGGAGAAGTCCACGTATGTCTCCGACCTCACCTACAGCGGCTATGTCGCCTCCGGCGAGGAGGAGACCGCGGGGGAGAAGGACGGCTCGGAGATCTTCACCGTCTGCCCCGACATCCCCGCCGACGACCCCCGCGTCATCGAACGCTGGCCCTGCCACGGCCCCACGCCCTGGCCGTCAGCCGCCTACGCCCACGCCATGAAGCGGTACATGGCCCTCGTCGGCGAACTCGGCCATCGTCTGCTGCGCCTCACCGCGCTGGGCCTGGGCCTCGCCGACCCGGACCACTTCACCCGCCTCACCGCCGACGGCTGGCACCACATGCGGGTGCTGCGCTTCCCGCCCGCCACCGCCGCCTCCGCGCGCGGGATCGGCTCCCACACCGACTACGGCCTGCTGGTCATCGCCGCCCAGGACGACGTCGGCGGCCTCTACGTCCGCCCGCCCGTCCCCGGCGAGGAACGCGGCCGCAACTGGCTGCCCGGCGAGTCCATGGCCGGCCGCTACGAACACGACGAACCGTGGACCTACGTCACCCCGGTCCCGGCCGTGTTCACCGTCTTCCCCGGCGACATCATGCAGTTCATGACCGACGGCGCCCTGCTGTCCACCCCGCACAAGGTGCGTCTGGCCGACCGCGATCGCTACACCCTCGCCTACTTCCACGAGCCGGCCTTCAACGCGGTCGCCCGCCCCCTGGAGCCGGCCGCCCCCGCCGACCACATCCACTACGGCACCCACTTCACCTCCATGTTCCGCCGCTGCTACCCCGACCGCATCACCACGACCCGCATGGACGCCGACTCGGCCCTGAAGACCCTCACCCGCCTCCACGAGCAAGCCCTGCACCCGGCCTGACCCCTCACGGCCCGCCGCCACGGCCGACGACAGGCGCCGCACCCGCAGCGCGGGATCGTCCGGATACCGCACGAATCGCCCGTCCCACCGCGCCTCGTCGTCGGCCCCCCAGACGGCGAACGAGCTTCCGCCGCCTCCGCACCACGTCGAACGGCACCAACTCGTCCCGCCTCACGTGATGACCTGCCGCACCAGCACAGTCCACCTCGAGTGTCACCCCCCGGATCGCCCCGCTCGCCGGTCAAACCAACGACTCCGTGGCCCGGTCGGCACCTAGAACGCCGCGTCCTCCCACACCAACCACACGGGCCGCACGTGGGCCCGCCCAGGTTCACAGCGCCGTCTATGCTCTCCCCGCATGACCGGACAGCTCGCCTACTGGAACGGCCCCGGTGCCGCCAAGACGTTCACCCACCCGGTGCACTCCGCTTGGCCGGCGCGGGCCGGCAGGCAGGCGCGGATCCTTGACTACGGCTGTGGATACGGGCGGGTCATGGCCGAGCTGACGGAGCAGGGGTTCTCCGACGTGCGCGGCGCGGATCCGTCTGCCGCCCTGATCGCGCGGGGCCGCCGTATGCGACCGGACCTGCGCTTCGAGGTCCTGCAGTCCCCACCGGCTCTGCCGTACGCAGCGGCGAGTTTCGACGTCGTCCTGTTGTTCGCGGTGCTGACCTGTGTCCCCGACGAGGAGGACCAGCGGGCGCTCGTGGCCGAACTGGGCCGGGTCCTGGTACCGGGCGGGCTGCTCTATGTCAGCGATCTGCTGCTTCAGGACGACGACCGCAACCGGGACCGCTATGCCGCGCACGCCCGGCGGTCCGGTGCTCCTTACGGGGTCTTCGTCACCGACGACGGCGCCGTGTGCCGGCACCACGGCATCGCGGATCTGCACGCCCTGCTGGCGGACATGGGCCTGGTGGACGAGCGCCGTATCGACGTCGGCACGATGAACGGCCACCGGTCGCGGGGCGTGCAGTTGCTCTGCCGTAAGCGCTGAGCCCTACGGCACCACCGTCACCGGCCAGCGCCCCGCCTTCACCAGGCGTACCGCCACCGAGCCGACGATCCGGTGGCCCGCCTGTTCCGAGGCGCCCACCACCACCGCGTCCGCCTTGAGTTCATCGGCCGCCTTGACCAGACCGCTGTAGGGGTCGCCGCGGAAGGTGTGGAACTCCCAGCGCACGTCGAATATCCCCTTGAGTCGCTCGGTCGCGTCCCGGATCTGCGTCTTGAGGTCCTCGGCGATCTCGTCCGTCGTCTCGGCCACCGGCGCCCCCATCGCCGCGCCCGCCGCCATCACCGGCTGGACGTAGACGACGGCGAGAAGCGCGTGCTGGCGCCGGGCCAGGCCGGCGGCGTATGCCGCGGCGCGCAGGGAGGAGTCGGAGCCGTCCACTCCGACCACGATGACCTTCGGCCCGTCCGTGCCCCGCTCGAACTGGTGAGAGTGCTGTTCCGTCACGGCTGCGAGGCTATCGGAATCCGCAGGTCCCACCGTCCCGGGGGCCCCTTCGACGGGCGCCCCGGCCGGGCTCTTCCTACAGTCGGAACCATGAGTGCCACAGCGCAGGCATCCCCGCCCCAGGACGGCGCGGGCCGGATGCGCCGGCCCGGCACCGGACGGCTGGGCCGGGTACCCGAGGGTTTCGCGACCTTCTTCGGCGCCCTCGGCCTGCTCTGCGCCCTGCTGGCCGTGATCCCGCCGCTGCGCGCCCTGCTCCGCCCGGTCGTCCGCTTCCTCGACCTGCTGATCGTCCCCATCAGCGCCAACCTCGCCTATGCCGTCTTCCTCTTCCTCCTGGCCGGCGCCACCGCCGCCCGCAAGAAGATCGCCTGGTGGCTGGTCGTCGTCTATCTCGGCCTGGTGGTCCTGACCGACGCCCTGGGCGTGTCCCTCGGCCTGTACGCCGCCTCCGTCCCGTCACTCGTCGTCTGCGGCCTGCTGCTCGTCCTGCTGATCGCCGCGCGGGGGGAGTTCTACGCCGCCTCCCGCCGCGCCGCCGTCCGCCGCGCCGTCGGCGTCCTGCTCGTCGGCCTGGCCCTCGGCATCCTCGCCGGCTGGGGCCTGGTCGAGCTGTTCCCCGGCACCCTGCCCGACGGCCAGCACCTGGCCTGGGCCGCCAACCGTGTGTGCGGCGGCCTCGTCTCGGCCCAGTCCTTCGACGGCCGCCCGCCCCGGGCCCTGTTCTTCCTGCTCGGCCTCTTCGGCGCCCTCGCCCTGCTCAACGCCGCCGCCACCCTCTTCCGCTCCCAGCGCATGGAGTCCGCCCTGCACGGCGACGAGGAGCCCCGCATCCGCGCCCTCCTCAAGGCCTACGGCGAGCAGGACTCCCTCGGCTACTTCGCCACCCGCCGCGACAAGGCTGTCGTCTTCTCACCCAGCGGCAAGGCCGCCGTCACCTACCGTGTCGAGGCCGGCGTCTGCCTGGCCAGCGGCGATCCCGTCGGCGACCGGGAGGCCTGGCCGCACGCCATCGCCGCCTGGCTGGACGTGGCCCGCCTGCACGCCTGGGTGCCCGCCGCCATGGGCGCCTCCGAGGACGGCGCCAGGGCCTACGCCCGCGCCGGACTCGGCGCCCTCCAACTCGGCGACGAGGCCATCCTCAACGTCGCCGACTTCGACCTGGACGGCCGCGACATGCGGGTCACCCGGCAGGCCGTGCACCGCGTCCGCCGCACCGGCGCCACCACCCGGGTCCGCCGCCACGCCACCCTCAGCGACGAGGAGATGGAGGAGGTCGTCGACAAGGCCGACGCCTGGCGCGACACCGAGACCGAACGCGGCTTTTCCATGGCCCTCGACCGGCTCGGCGACCCCGCCGACGGAGACTGCCTCCTGGTGGAGGCCATCGGCGCGGACGGCCGACTGCTCGCCCTGCTCTCCTTCGTGCCCTGGGGCCGCGACGGCGTCTCCCTCGACCTGATGCGCCGTGACCGCAGCGCCCCGAACGGCGTCATGGAGTTCATGGTCGCCGAGCTGTGCGCCGCCGCCCCCAAGTTGGGGGTGCGCAGGATCTCCCTCAACTTCGCCGTCTTCCGCTCGGCCTTCGAGGAGGGCGCCCGCATCGGCGCCGGCCCGGTCCTGCGGCTGTGGCGGCGCCTGCTGCTGTTCTTCTCCAAGTGGTGGCAACTGGAGGCGCTCTACCGCTCCAACGCCAAGTACCAGCCCGAGTGGTATCCCCGCTTCATCTGTTACGGCGACACGGGCGCCCTCGCCCGCATCGCCCTGGCCTCCGGGATCGCCGAAGGTTTCGTTTCCGTACCGTCCCTGCGCAAACTCTGGGGAAAGGGGCACTCGAAGGGCGCGTCCAGGCCCGCCACCACGGAGGGCCTGCCGTCGCTGTCGGCGCTCGGCCTCGCCGGAGGGGACGAGGCCGGGCCCGACGACCCCCTGGCAGGCCTGCCCGAACAGGTCCGCGTCCGCCACCACAAGCTCGAGAGGCTGTCCGCCGACGGCACCGACGCCTACCCGGTCGGCGTCCCGCCGCGCACCCACACCCTCGCCGAGGTCCGGCCCGGCGACGACGTCACCGTCGCCGGCCGGATCATGCTCGTCCGGGACTTCGGCGGCATCGTCTTCGCCGTGCTCCGCGACTGGTCCGGCGATCACCAACTCGCCCTCACCCGCGAGCGGTCCGGCCCCGCTCTCGACCGCTTCACCGCCGACACCGACATCGGCGACCACATCAGCGCCACCGGGCACGCGGGCACCAGCGACAAGGGCGAACCGACCGTCTTCGTCACCGACTGGCAGCTGATCGGCAAGTGCCTGCGCCCGCTGCCCGACAAACGCCGGGGGCTGGCCGACCCCGAGGCCAAGGTCCGGATGCGCTATCTCGACCTGGTCTCCAGCACCGAGGCCCGCGAGGTGATCCGGGCCCGCTCCACCGCCGTACAGGCTCTGCGGCAGGGGCTGTTGGGCCGCGGCTACCTCGAGGTCGAGACCCCGATGCTCCAGCAGATCCACGGCGGCGCCAACGCCCGCCCGTTCACCACCCACATCAACGCCTACGACCTCGACCTCTATCTGCGCATCGCCCCCGAGCTGTACCTGAAGCGGCTGTGCGTCGGCGGTCTGGAGAAGGTCTTCGAGATGGGCCGCACCTTCCGCAACGAGGGCGTCTCCTACAAGCACAACCCCGAGTTCACGATGCTCGAGGCCTACCAGGCGTTCGCCGACTACGACGTGATGCTCGACCTCGCCCGCGAACTCATCCAGGGCGCGGCCACCGCCGCCTTCGGCTCACCGGTCGCCCGCAAGGACGGCGAGGAGTACGACATCTCGGGCGCGTGGCCGGTCAAGACCGTCTACGGGGCGATCTCCGAGGCACTGGGGGAGGAGATCGACGCGGACACGGAACTGGAGCGGCTGCGCGGGCTGTGCGACCGGGCGGGCGTGCCGTACACCGCGGACGACGGTCGTGGTGACGTGGTCCTGGAGATGTACGAACGCCTGGTGGAGGAGAAGACCCAACTCCCCACCTTTTACAAGGACTTCCCGACGGACGTCTCCCCGCTCACCCGCCAGCACCGCACCGACCCGCGCCTTGCCGAACGCTGGGACCTGGTCGCCTTCGGTACCGAACTGGGCACGGCCTACTCCGAGTTGACCGACCCGGTGGAGCAGCGCCGCCGCCTGACCGCCCAGTCCCTGCTGGCCGCCGGAGGCGACCCCGAGGCGATGGAACTGGACGAGGACTTCCTCGACGCCCTCGAATACGCGATGCCTCCCACCGGGGGTCTGGGCATAGGCGTGGACCGTCTGATCATGTTCCTGACGGGTCTGACGATCCGGGAAACCCTGCCCTTCCCCCTGGTCCGCCGCCGCTGACCCCTCGCACATTGCGGGGACCGTCCGGGCCGGCGCTTGGGCCGGGTGGGTGGTTTCCAGGGGCCGGACCGGTGTTGCTGGGGGGCGTCGGTGCGGTGCCGGGCGAGTGATGACACATGAAGAAGGATCAGTTGCTCACGCGGCGCCGGGCGTTGCTCGCCGGGGCCGCCGCTCTGGGCGCGGCCGGCACCGCCGGCGCGGTCGCGCTGGGCGGGGGAGAAGCCCCGGCCCGCAGGGCCGCCGCATCCGCCGCCGGCCCGCAGGCACGCGCCGTGCTCAAGCCCTCCGCCTACCGTCTGCAGCCCCTGACCGGCTACGGGCCCCCACAGGCCGCGCACGCCCCGCTCCCGGTCCGGCACGAGCCGTTCCTGCGCATGTCCGGCCGCGGTCGCACCATGCTGCTGACCTTCGACGACGGACCCGACCCCCGCTACACCCCGCACATCCTCGACACCCTCGCCGAGTACGAGGTCCATGCGACGTTCTTCGTGTGCGGTGAGCAGGCCGACTGGAACCGCGACCTGTTGGCCCGGATGGCCGACGAGGGGCACGTCGTCGGCAACCACACCTGGTCCCACCCCCTGCTGACCACGCTCACCCGCGCCCAGATCCGCAGCGAGTTGAAGCGCACCAGTGACGTCATCGAGGACGCCTACGGCGAGAAGCCCCAGTGGTTCCGCGCCCCCTACGGCGCCTGGAACCGGGCCGCCTTCCAACTGGGCGCCGATCTGGGCATGGAACCGCTCGCCTGGACGGTCGACACCCTCGACTGGACCACGCCCGGCACCCGCAGCATCGTCCACCGGGTCGAGGACGGCGCCGCCCCCGGCGTGGTCGTGCTCTCGCACGACGCCGGGGGCGACCGTTCCCAGAGCGTCCGGGCGCTCAAGGAGTATGTGCCCGAGCTTCTCGATTCCGGTTACCACCTCACCGTGCCCAGACGACCCGACGCATGAACCGCATTCGCCCGTCCGCCCGTAAATACTCAGTGGACCTCGACCAGACGGGCGAAGACGACGACATTCCCGTCGTATCCATGCTGTTTGGAGAAACCGCCGCCGCACGTGATGACCCGGAGTTCCGGGGCGCCCTTGGAGCCGTATACACGGTCTCCGGGGAAGTTGGCCTTCGCGAAGACCTCGATGCCGTAGATCTCGAAAACGGCCGTCTTTCCGTCCTTCCGCGCGACCTCGACGCGACTTCCCTTCTTCAGGGCCCCCAGGCCGTAGAACACGGCGGGGCCCTGTTTGTTGTCGACATGGCCGACGACGACCGCGGTCCCCTTCTCACCGGGCGAGACCGCGCCGGTGAACCAGCCCGCCAGGTTCGGGTCCTCCGGCGGCGGCGCCGCCACCCAGCCGTCGGGGTCCAGACCCACCGGCATGACCGGCGCGTCTACCCGGATCGCCGGGATCCGCACCCGGTCGGGCTGGGCGTAGGGCAACGCCTGGACGCTGCGGAAGGTGCCGGGGACACGGCTGTCCGCCGCGGCGGCCGAGGCGGGCTGCGGCGGACCCACGTCGAACTCCCCCGATCCGTTCCGGATGAGGGCGAGGCCGGTCAGCAGAACAAGCGCTATCACGCCCCAAGGAGCACGCTTCTTCGGGCGCAGCTCCTCCTCTTCCTCGGCCAGTTCGAACGCAGACATTCGACTTTCCCCTCTCGACGCGGCCGTCGCCCCGTCATTCGCGCATACGAGAACGCTAAGTGGCGCGCGTGAAACCGGCGACGGCTGAGGCGCGAACGGGTGCCCCGCGTGTCTTTGGTGCGCCATCCGAGTTGCCGTCCCCAGGAATTTTCTGACGGCGTGTGACCTGCGCCGATATCCGATTGTGCGGTAATCGGTCGGCGTGTCCTCTCACCAGGACGGACCAGCGCCGAAATGCGCGCGCGTGCACGACATCTGAGGGTCTTTCTGGGAGACGCTTTCTCGCCGATCGACCGGGGACGGGTCCCGGGGCGTCTTCCGCGGAGGATCACATGCGTACCACTCGTGCCCTGGCGGCGTCCGCCGCCGCGGTCGCCGTCCTCGGGATCGCCGCCCCCGCGTCCGTCGCGCGGGACGGCATGCCCAGCCCGAGCAACATCGTGGCCCTGCCCAGCGTCATCGCCCGGGGCGGACAGCTGACCATCACCGTCAACAACTGCAGCACCCCTGCCACCGCGAGTTCGGACGCCTTCCGGCCGATCCAGCTGACCTCGCGCAACGGCACTCTGGCGACGGGCACCGCGACCGTCAACCGTGACGCACGCCAGGGATCGCACAGCATCAGCGTCGTCTGCGCCAACGGCACCGTGATCAACCCCGCGGCCTTCTCCGTCATCGGCGGTGTCCAGGGCGGTCTCGGCGGCAGCAGCTCCAGCGGGGCCACACCGACCGACGTGGCGATCGGTGGCGGGCTGGTGGCCGCGGCCGTCGTCGGCGGCGGGGTGTTCTGGATGCGCCGCAGGGCGGAGCGGCGGATCTGACCCTGTACCCCTTGGGAGGACCGATTCGGAGGACCGATCGCACGTGAAACGCCTTGGTCCCGGATTCCGTCGAGGATCCGGGACCAACGCGTTGAGTCAGGTGCTGCGGCGCTGCGAGAAGTAGTAGGCCGCCCCGATGGAGCCCAGGATGAGCGCGGCCCCCATGCCGATCTCCTTCAGGTCGAACCCGGCGATGGTGCCGCCCTCACCGGCCTGCACGGCGCGGTGGGGATCGACGGGGTTCACCGGTACGGGTGTGGGGCCGACCGGTCGGCCGCCCGCGATGGTCAGCCCCGTGGAGCCGCTCGCCCCGTCACAGGTGAACGTCACCGGGTAGACCGCCCCCGGCTTGGCGTCCCAGTCGACGGTCGCCACGGCCACGGAGCTGCCCCGGGGAATGGTGACCGTGTCGAACACCGCCGAGCTCACCGTGGCCGGTCCTCTGCAGCCGCCGTCGCGGTGGAGTTGCAGCGCGACCTCGCCGCCCGGGGCGACGGTCGAGGGCAGGACGCTGAAACCGAACGGTGTGATCGGTGCGATGGTGCCGGCGAGGGCGGCCGGTGCGGTGAGGGCGAGGGCGCTGACGGCCAGCAGTGCGGCCGAAGCGACGCGTATCGCGCGCATGGTGGATCCTCCGGTCCCCGAGGAGCAGCTGCGGACCTTTTCCGCTTGCGCCATGAGATTGCGCCATAAATGCACCTCGATGACCGAAACGCTAGGAACAGGTGTGCGCCTGCGCGATCGCAGTCGGGCGAATGGGGCACAGGTGTGGGCCACCCAGGGGACACGCGCGGCGTGGCGGGTGTCGTCCGGGTGGCCCGTCAGGTGAGGGCCCGTCAGCCCTTGAGGTGGGGGAAGAGATTCAGGAAGGGTTCCGCCGAGGCGGTGATGCCCCGGCTGTAGGGCGCGTCGAAGTCCCAGATCAGGAAGAGCAGGAAAGCGATCAGGGCGGAGAACAGCCCGGCCAGGATCAGTTCGCGTCTGGTTCGCCGGATCTGCAGGGCGAAGATCATCCCGATGGTGATGACGGCCCCGGCCAGCAGCCCGAACCAGACCACGCCCGGCATGGTGGCGCCCAGCGAGTCCGCGCGGGCGGTACGCGCCTGATCGGCCGCGGTCACCTGGTCCAGCAGCGGCTGGTAGGCCTGCCCCTCGAAGTCGTTCTTCGGCTGGTAGTCGGTGACGTCCTCGCGGATGCGCCGGAAGAGTTCGTCGCCGCGCGCGGTGACCTTGCCGTGGTCCGCCATCGCCTTCCAGTCGACCGTGACGACGTGTCCTGCATAGGCGTTGACATCGGCGCGAATGTGGTCACGGACGTCGGGCGGATAGACCCGTACCCGCTCCGAGATCTCGTGCAACGCCATCGCCTCCGCCTGCACATGGTCCTGGGCGGCGCTGCGGCCCTCCCAGACCCCGGCGATGGCGAGGCCCAGGACGATGGCGTACACCACGCCGATCCACATCGTCATGTACTCGATGACGTCCGGGGTCTCGCTGGGGTCCTCGTCGTCAGGTGCCGCCTTGTGCCGTACGAGGGTGATGACGACCACCACGACGCAGGCGGCCAGCATCGCGAGGGTGAGAACAAGCCAGTCCGGCAAGAGGTGCCTCCAGATTCAGCGGGGGCGCAGCGCGGCGACGGCGATCGCGGCCGGTGCGGTGATGAGCAGGACGAAGGTGAGCGGCGACGGGCCGTCGTGCGTGGGCCGGTGCGGAGCCGGCGGGCGGTAGTGCGGATAGCTCACCGGGGTCACGGACGGGCGTGGCGTGGGCCTGGGCGGCGGCGTCGGCTTCGGCGGCGGAGGTGGAGTCGGTGCCGGCGGAGGCGGGGGAGGCGGGGTCGGGCGCGGTGCCACGTGCCGGGGCGGCGGTGGTGGTGGCACGGGCTTCGGGGTGGGCTTGGGTGCCGGGGGCGGGGTCGGTCTGGGGGTGGGCCGGGGCTTCGGGGGCGGGGTGGGCGTCGGAGTCGGGCTCGGGCACGACGGCGTCGGGGGCGGCGGGGACGGCGGAGGAGGTTCCGGACAGGCCGGAGGTGTCGGCCAGGACGGGCTTCCGGCGACGGCCACCGCCTGGATGCCGTCCGGGCCGGTCGAGGCGTACGCGCAGGCGTCGGCGGCGGCCGGCGCGGCAGGCGCCCCCACCAGCAGCCAGGTCAGCGCCACCAGCGCCAATGCCCGTGCGGCGAAGGCGGTTTGCGTCGGTTCGGGTCCATGCACGACCGAGATCATGAGCCCTGTCGGGCGCTCCCACGCCGGAGAGCGGGGGGATTGGCCCGATCGGGGGATCACGGGCGTACTCGGGTTTGACCGGCGCCACTTCGAGGGTTCTTCGACTCGCACGCGCGTGCGAGTCGGGGTGGCGGTGGCACAGGTTCCGAAAAGAAATTTGTGGGGCGGTTGAACACAACCGCTGGTCCCATGCGTACCCATGCTCGTGCGGCGGCGCAGACGGGCGCTGCAACACCCTTGCGATTATGGGGAGTTGTTGACGATGAAGACCTCCTGGCGGAGCGCCTCCATGGTGGTGGGTGCCGCGGCCATCCTGGCTCTGACGACCGCGTGCGGCCAGGGGAGCGGAACCTCTTCGGTGGGCAGCCAGAACGTGGGCGCCACCGCGCCGGCCGGCGGCGGCTACGGCAGTGTCGGCACCAGCACCGGTGCCGGCGCCGGTGTCAGCGCGAGCCCGAGCAACGGTTACGGCGCCGACGGCCAGCAGGGCGCGGCGAGCCAGAACTCGCCCGCCGGTCAGCTTGCCGTGACCCAGAACGCCGAGCTGGGCAAGGTGCTGACCGACAGCGCCGGTCTGACCCTCTACCGCTTCGACGAGGACACGGCCGAGCCGCCCAAGTCCAACTGCGAGGGCGACTGCGCCAAGGCCTGGCCGCCCGTCTCCGCGGACGACGCCTCGGCCGGCGCCGGTGTCGACAAGTCCCTGCTCGGTGAGGTCACGCGGCCCGACGGCACCAAGCAGCTGACCATCGCGGGCTGGCCGGCGTACCGCTACGCCAAGGACACCAAGGCCGGCGACATCGCGGGCCAGGGCGTGGGCGGCAAGTGGTTCGCGCTGGCCCCCACCGGCAAGAAGGCCACCCTGGCGAGCCTGCCCGGGCTGTCCGTGCGCAAGGACCCCAAGCTCGGGGACATCGTCGTCGACAAGAACGGCATGACGGTCTACCGGTTCATCAAGGACCAGGCCTGGCCGAAGGTCATCTCCAACTGCACCGGTTCCTGCCTGGAGAAGTGGCCGGCCGTCGCGCCGGTCGACCCTGGCGACACCAAGGGCATCGAGAAGAAGGGCCTGATGGGCTTCACCCGGCCCGACGGCGTCAAGCAGATGACCGTCGACTGCTGGCCGGCGTACACCTTCTCCGGCGACACCAAGCCGGGGGACATCAACGGTCAGGGCGTCGGCGGCACCTGGTACGTCATGGCCCCCTCCGGAAAGCCGATCGGCGCGCCGAAGAAGTAGGCGTCACCTCCCCAGGGTTGATCGCACCGAGGCGCGTTCGATCGCAGGTCCGCCCCCTCCGCACCGCACGGAGGGGGCGGACCGCTTTTCACGTGCGGCCCGTGTGCGGCCGACGCAGCCGATTTGCCGCGTTTTGGCCGGGCGAATGCGGCACGTGCCGCAGGCAGTGAGCGGGAACGGATGGTCAATTTCCGTTTCGGCTCGCCCCGTTGGCAGGCGATCAGTAGCCTCAGCTCGAACACCGGATCGCCTACGCCCTTGGAGAGATAGATGGAGCGTCCCGCCTGGGCCCCCCGGAGCATCGACATCTCGGTGCCGAGCGTCTCGCGGATCTACGACTTCTACCTGGGCGGTTCGCACAACTTCGAGGTCGACCGGGAAGCGGCCCGCAAGGCCATGGAGTTCATGCCGGGACTGCCCAAGATCATGCAGGCGAACCGGGCGTTCATGCGGCGCGCGGTGCGGTTCGCCGTCGACGAGGGCATCGACCAGTTCCTGGACATCGGTTCGGGCATCCCGACCTTCGGCAACGTCCACGAGGTCGCCCAGGCGGCCCGCCCCGGTGCGAAGGTCGTCTACGTCGACCACGACCCGGTCGCCGTCGCCCACAGCCAGGCGGTCCTCGCGGGCAACGAGGACGCCGGCGTGCTCGCCGCCGATCTCCGCAAGCCCCAGGAGATCCTCGCCGGCGCCGAGGTGGAGCGGCTGATCGACCTGAACCGGCCGGTGGCGCTGCTTCTCGTTGCCATACTGCACTTCGTGGAAGACGCGGACGACCCGTACACGGCGGTGGCCGAGCTGCGCGAGGCGCTCGCGCCCGGCAGCCTGCTGGTGCTCACCCATGCCTCGTACGAGGGAATCCCGCTTCCGCCGGAGCGGGCGGAGGGAGCGGTGGACGTGTACAAGGACATTCGCAATCCGCTGATCATGCGCTCGCGCGACGAGATCGCGCGGTTCTTCGAGGGGTACGACATGGTGGAACCGGGATTGGTGCCGCCGCCGCTGTGGCGGCCGCAGGAGGCACCGGAGGACGAGGATCCGTATGCCTTCTCCGGGTTCGCCGGCGTTGGGCGCACGGCGTGATCGCGGAGCCGGACGGGCCGGAGGACAGACTGCGCCGGTTCGCGACGATCTGGAGCCGGGCGGTGTTCCCGGTGACCTCCACGTCGCTGACCCGGGCGGAGTTCGAGGAGCGGCTCCTGCCGCTGGCCCGGCGGTTGAGCCAGGCCCTGCACGCCCGCCCGCTGGACGCGGACGAGGGCAGGGCGGTGGGCGCCGGCCTGGTCACCGCGCACTGCACCGACCCCGAGGCGCTCAGCCGCACCCTCGACTGCGTCGACGCCTACCTCGTGCTGTACTGCGGGGCCGACGGCGACCAGGAGGAACTGCGGGCGCGCTGCTCGCGGTTGCAGCACGCCATGGCCGCCGGGTTCGCGCAGGCGCTGCGTGAGCGGACGCTGGCCGAGCAGGAGGCCATCTCCGCCGCCGCGCTGAAGGCGCAGGGCGTGGTGGCGCAGGCGCTGCACGCCACCGAGGCCCGCTTCCGCGCGGTGTTCGAAGGCGCGGCCATAGGGATCGGCATGGCCGACCTGGACGGCAACATCCTCCAGGTCAACGGCGCGTTGCTGCGGATGTTCGGCCACTCCGAGCAGAACATGCGCTCCCGCAACGTCAAGGAGTGGACCCACCCCGAGGACGCCCCGCAGACCTGGACCCTCTACGAGGAACTCGTCCGCGGCGAGCGCGAGCACTACCACCTCGAGAAGGCGTTCTACCGCCCCGACGGAACGGTCCTGTGGACCAACCTCACGGTCTCCCTGCTGCGGGACGCGGACGGCAACCCGCAGTACCAGCTCGCGCTGATGGAGGACACCACCGAGCGTCGGCTGCTCAACCTCCGGCTGCGCTACGAGGCCACGCACGACGCGCTCACCGGCCTGCCCAACCGCACCTTCTTCTTCGAGCGCCTGGAGAAGGCGCTCGGCGCCGGCCAGGGCCAGCGCTTCGGCCTGTGCTACCTCGACCTCGACGGCTTCAAGACCGTCAACGACAGCCTCGGCCACGCGGCCGGCGACCGGCTGCTCGTCGAGGTCGCCGACCGGCTCCAGTCCTGCGCCACCGCGCCCGGCGAGATGGTCGCCCGGCTCGGCGGTGACGAGTTCGTGGCGCTGACCACCGGACCGGACACCGAGCGCGAGGTCGACGAGCTCGCCGCCCGCATCATGAACGCCCTGCTCGCGCCGATCAGCATCGACGGCCGTGAGCTGACGGTCCGCGGCAGCATCGGCATCGTCGAGGGACCGGCCGGCACCCGCAGCCCGGCGGAGGTGCTGCGCAGCGCCGACATCACCATGTACCGGGCCAAGTCGGCGGGCGGCAACCGCTTCGAGCTGGCCGACGAGGAGGCCGACGCCCGCGCCATCACCCGGCACGGCCTGACCACCGCGCTGCCCGCCGCGCTGGAGCGGGGCGAGTTCTTCATCGAGTACCAGCCGCTGGTCCACCTCGGCGACGGCAGTGTGCGCGGCGCGGAGGCGCTGGTGCGCTGGCTGCATCCGCAGCACGGTGTCCTCGGCCCGGACCGCTTCATCCCGCTCGCCGAAGACACCGGTCTCATCGTGCCGCTGGGGCGCTGGGTGCTCGAACAGTCCGTCCGGCAGGCGCGCGAATGGCGAGAACGGTACGACGACGCAGGGCCCCTGCGGATCAACGTCAACCTCTCGCCCTGCCAGCTCACCCACCCCGGCCTGGTCCAGGACACCGTCGACATCCTGGAACGCGCCGGCGTCGAACCCGGCGTGCTGTGCCTGGAGGTCACCGAGTCGGCGTTGATCGGCGCGGACGACGACCTGCTCAAACCCCTGCGTCGGCTCGCCGAGATGGGCGTCGACATCGCCCTCGACGACTTCGGCACCGGCTACTCGAACCTGGCGAACCTGCGCCGACTGCCGGTCAGCATCCTCAAGCTGGACCGCTCCTTCACCCAGAGCATGCAGCAGTTCCCCGCCGACCCCGTCGACCTCAAGATCGTCGAGGGGATCGTTTCCCTCGCCCACAGCCTGGACCTCGCGGTCACGGTCGAGGGCGTGGAAACAGGCGCGCAGGCCGAGCAGTTGCGGATACTGGGCTGCGACACGGCCCAGGGCTGGTACTACGCCCGCCCCGGCCCACCGGACCGCCTCCACGAACTGGCCCTGGTCGACGCGACGGGCTGACCCCCGGGCCCCGCCCTCCGCCCTGCCGCCGGGCGGCAGCGTGCGTCGTGCACGCATGACAGGTGCGGGTCCCGACGCCCGGCCGCGGCGTGGGACTGGGCGCCAGGCGCTGCGGAGCGGGTCCGGTGCCCTGCTGGACCTCACGGCCCGCGCAGGCGACGGAGCCGGGGGCAGCGGCGTCGTACGGGCGTCCGGGGCGGAGCCGAAGGCCGCGCTGGGTACCAGTGGTTGGCCGCCGCGGCCGTGCTCTGGGGCGGGCCTGTTGTCCGCTGTGCCGGTTCTCCACGCCCGTCGGCATCGCCGACCGTCCTCTTCCTCGCCGGGGGATCGCGAGCGCGACATCACCTGCGGCGATCCCGGCTCGACCTGGTGCGCGGACAGGTTCCGGTCACCGCTCCAGCAGCATCCGCTGCAACTCCCGCGCCGCCCGAGGCGGAGCCACATCGCTGCGGTGCGCCAGCGCGATCGTGCGGTGCAGACCGGGCCGGGCGAGCGGGGTGACCCGTAGCCCCCGCCCCGACCGTGTCGCGACCATACGGGGTACGACGGCCACCCCCAGCCCCGCCCGGACGAACCCCAGCACCGCGTCCATCTCCCCGCCCTCCACCGCGAACACCGGCTCGAACCCCTCCGCACGGCACGCGGCCACGGTGAGTTCCCGCAGGTCGTAGCCGTGCCGGAACATCACCAGCCGCTCGCCCTCCAGATCCGGGACGCGGACGGTACGACGCCCTGGGCCACCGGGCGCGGGCGCCTCCGGGGAGGAGACCACGACCAGGTCCTCGCGCAGCAGCTCGACCGTGGTCAGGGCGGGAGAGGGCGTCGGCAGCGGCAGCACCACCAGCGCGAGATCCAGCGCGCCCCGCGCCAGGAGCCGTACCAGATCGTGCGAGCCGCCCTCCTCGATCAGCAGCCGGATGCCCGGATACCGGTCGTGGAAGGCGCGCAGCACATCGGGCAGCAGACCGGTGCACAGGCTCGGCGTCGCCCCCAACCGCACACGGCCGCCCCGCAGTTGGGCCAGCTCCTGCACCTCGTGCCGGGCGGTGTCCGCGTCGGCCAGGATGCGCCGGGCGAGCGGCAGCAGTGCCTCGCCCGCGTCGGTGAGCGTGATGTTGCCCCGCGCCCGCTGGAACAGATCCGCGCCGAGCTCCCGCTCCAGCGCCCTGATCTGCTGGGACAGGGACGGCTGGGCGACATGCACCGCCTCGGCGGCCCGGGTGAAATGCCGGGTCTCCGCGACCGCCACGAAGTACTGGAGCTGCTGGAACTGCACCCCCTCAGCATAGTCTCCGCCTATCGAAACGAGCCGGACCATGTCTTGGACCGATGGGGCCGTTCGGCCCTAGCGTCTGGAGACATGGCTCTGGCAACGCGGACGGACCGACGGCCGTCCATGGCACGCACCGTGTGGGACTCCTCCGTCGGCAAGAAGACCGTGATGGCGGTCAGCGGCCTGATCATGCTGCTGTACCTGGTCGTCCATATGATCGGCAACCTGAAGATCTTCTTCGGCGCGGGCGAGTTCAACCACTACGCGCACTGGCTGCGCACTATCGGCGAACCGTTCATGCACTACGAGTGGACGCTCTGGCTGATCCGCGTCGTCCTCGTCGTCGCCGTCGTCGCGCACGCCGTCTCCGCCTACCAGCTCAGCCGCCGCGACATCAGGGCGCGGCCCAGCAAGTACGTGCACAGGAAGCCGAGGGCCACCTACGCGACCCGGACCATGCGCTGGGGCGGGATCATCCTCGGCCTGTTCATCGTCTGGCACATCCTGGACCTGACCACCGGCACCGTGCACTCCGGCGGCTTCCAGCCGGGCCACCCGTACCAGAACGTCGTGGACACCTTCTCCACCTGGTACGGCGACGTCATCTACATCGTCGCGATGCTCGCGCTCGGGCTGCACGTGCGGCACGGCTTCTGGAGCGCCGCCCAGACCCTCGGCGCCGGCAGCCGCACCCGCGACCGTGCCCTGAAGGCCGTCGCCAACGTCCTCGCGCTACTGCTCACGGCCGGTTTCATCGCCGTACCCGTGGGCGTCATGACCGGAGTGGTGAGCTGACATGACCTACACCGACTACGTCACCGGCGAACCCGTCGCCGACACCAAGGCGCCCGCCGGGCCGGTCGCCGAGCGCTGGGACAAGCGGCGTTTCGAGGCCAAGCTGGTCAACCCGGCCAACCGGCGCAAGCACACGGTGATCGTCGTGGGCACCGGCCTCGCGGGCGGCTCCGCCGGTGCGACCCTCGCCGAACAGGGCTACCACGTCGTCCAGTTCTGCTACCAGGACTCCCCGCGCCGCGCCCACTCCATCGCCGCGCAAGGAGGCATCAACGCGGCGAAGAACTACCGCAACGACGGCGACTCCGTCCACCGGCTGTTCTACGACACCGTCAAGGGCGGTGACTTCCGGGCCCGCGAGTCCAACGTCCACCGCCTCGCGCAGATCTCCGTCGAGATCATCGACCAGTGCGTGGCACAGGGCGTGCCCTTCGCCCGCGAGTACGGCGGCCTGCTCGACACCCGCTCCTTCGGCGGCGTCCAGGTCTCGCGCACCTTCTACGCCCGCGGTCAGACCGGCCAGCAACTGCTGCTCGGCGCCTACCAGGCCCTCAGCCGGCAGATCGCGGCGGGCAACGTCGAGATGCATCCGCGCACCGAGATGCTCGACCTGATCGTCGTCGACGGGCGGGCGCGCGGCATCGTCGCCCGGGACCTGATCACCGGGGAGATCTCCACGTACTTCGCGGACGCCGTCGTCCTGGCCAGCGGCGGTTACGGCAACGTCTTCTACCTGTCGACGAACGCCATGAACTCCAACGCGACGGCCATCTGGCGGGCGCACCGCCGCGGCGCCTACTTCGCCAACCCCTGCTTCACCCAGATCCACCCCACCTGCATCCCGCGCACCGGCGACCACCAGTCCAAGCTGACGCTGATGAGCGAGTCGCTGCGCAACGACGGACGGATCTGGGTGCCCAAGGCCAAGGGCGACGACCGGCCGCCGAACCGGATCCCCGAGGACGAGCGCGACTACTACCTGGAGCGCATCTACCCCTCCTTCGGCAACCTGGTCCCGCGCGACATCGCCTCCCGCGCCGCGAAGAACGTGTGCGACGAGGGACGCGGGGTGGGCCCCGGCGGGCAGGGCGTGTACCTGGACTTCGCGGACGCGATCAGGCGGATGGGGCGAAAGGCCGTCGAGGCGAAGTACGGCAACCTCTTCGACATGTACCAGCGGATCACCGACGAGGATCCGTACGAGGTGCCGATGCGCATCTACCCGGCCGTGCACTACACGATGGGCGGGCTGTGGGTCGACTACGACCTGCAGACCACGATCCCCGGCCTGTTCGCGATCGGCGAGGCCAACTTCTCGGACCACGGGGCGAACCGGCTGGGCGCCTCGGCGCTGATGCAGGGCCTGGCCGACGGCTACTTCGTCCTCCCGGCCACCATCAACGACTACCTGGCCCGCAACCCGCACCAGGACCCGGTGACCGACGAACACCCGGTCGTGCAGGAGGTGTTGGCGGAGACCGAGGACCGGCTCAACCTGCTGCTGTCGGTCGACGGCGACCGTACCCCCGACTCCTTCCATCGCGAAGTCGGCGAGCTGATGTGGGAGTTCTGCGGCATGGCCCGCACCGACGCCGGTCTGCGCAAGGCCCTGGAGCGCATCCCGCAGATCCGCGAGGAGTTCTGGCGGCGCATCAAGGTGCCCGGTACCGGCGAGGAGTTCAACCAGTCGCTGGAGAAGGCGAATCGCATCGTCGACTACCTGGAGCTCGCCGAGCTGATGTGCCTCGACGCGCTGCACCGCGCCGAGTCCTGCGGCGGCCACTTCCGCGAGGAGTCGCAGACCCCGGACGGCGAAGCGGCCCGTAGGGACGACGAGTTCGCCTACGCGGCCGCCTGGGAGTTCACCGGCACCGGCGCGGCTCCGACCCTGCACAAGGAAGACCTGGTCTTCGAGTACGTCCATCCCACCCAGCGGAGCTACGCATGAAGCTCACCCTGCGCGTCTGGCGGCAGCGCAACGCGGACGCCGACGGCGCCATGTCCACGTACGAGGTGGACGGCATCTCCACCGACATGTCGTTCCTGGAGATGCTCGACGTCCTCAACGAACAGCTCATCCTGGCCGGCGAGGACCCGGTCGCCTTCGACCACGACTGCCGTGAGGGCATCTGCGGCGCGTGCTCGCTCGTCATCAACGGCGACGCGCACGGCCCCGAGCGCACCACGACCTGCCAGCTGCACATGCGGTCCTTCAAGGACGGCGACACGATCGACATCGAGCCGTGGCGGGCCGCCGCCTTCCCGGTGATCAAGGACCTGGTCGTCGACCGCTCGGCCTTCGACCGGATCATCCAGGCCGGCGGCTACATCACCGCGCCGACCGGCTCCGCGCCCGAGGCGCACGCCACACCCGTGCCCAAGCCGGACGCCGACTTCGCCTTCGAGCACGCCGAGTGCATCGGCTGCGGCGCCTGCGTGGCCGCCTGCCCCAATGGCGCGGCGATGCTGTTCACCTCCGCCAAGGTCAACCACCTGGGCGTCCTGCCGCAGGGCGCGCCCGAGCGGGAGACCCGGGTCCTGGACATGGTGGCGCAGATGGACGAGGAGGGCTTCGGCGGCTGCACCCTGGCCGGGGAATGCGCCACGGCCTGCCCCAAGGGCATCCCGCTGGTGTCGATCACGAGCATGAACAAGGAGTGGCTGCGCGCCACGCGGAAGGTGGCGAAGCGGTAGCGGCCACCCAGGCAGAAAGACGTTCGCCTCAGGGTGCGGACGGGCGGGGTCGGGAGGTGCTCCCCGGCCCCGTCTCGCCTGTCCGGGGTGTGTAGGGTTCGCGCATGATCTTCGGGCGCAAGGGGAGGAAGCGGTTTCTCGAGGCCGTCGCCGGGTTCGAGGCCGCTGTGCGGGAGCAGGACGGGGAGCGTTCGCAGCGCGCCATGCGGGAGATGCAGGAGCGCTACGCGGACGCCACCGACGAGGAGTTCCACGAGGCCGGGCCGCGCCTGGCGGCACTGCTGCCGCAGGTGCCTCCCGGGCCCTCCGGCCTGGTCGCCGTACTGATCGGAGCCTGTGTCGAGCGCGGTGCGGACGCGACCGACTGCGCGCCCCACATCTTCAACGGGCTCGCTGAAACGCTGGGCGCGGCAGGGGAGTTCTGCGCACGCTGGGAAGCGACCGGCGGCGGCGAGATGCCGGAGCCGGACTCGGTGGACGAGGAGGCCCTCCAACGGGTCGGCCGGGACGCGGCCGTGGGCTGGTCCACGCTGCCGCAGTGGGAGATGGCGTCCGTGGCCATGCTCAACCACCCGGCTGTCCGCACCGGACCGGGCGCCGCCCGGCGCACGGATCTCCTGCGGGCGCTGCACCCGGTACAAGAGGCCTCGGGACACGACTTCAAGTGCCTCCACTACGCCCTGCTAGTCCTCGACGACGAGCCCCTGATCGTGCTGCACCGCCCGACCGGCACCGGCTACGCCCTGCGCATGTCCGGCATCGGCGACAACTTCCAGCTGCACACCCTCCTGGCCGACGCCCTCGTCGGCGGCGGCCACGTGCCCGGTCACGCGCCCTCGGCGCAGGAGGTCGCCGTGTGCCGAGACGCGCCGGGCCAGGTGCCGACGACCGGCTCCTTCAACCTCGCCACCCCGGGCGGGGAATGGGTGTGGAACGAGGGAACGCCCTCCGACATCCCCGTCGTCGACGGCGTACGACTCCTCGTCCTCGACCCGCCGCCGTACGCCCGCGGCTGGCCCGCCGGCCGGTTCTTCCCCGGCATGGCCGGAGACCTCGTCCTGGAGCGCGTGCTCGACCGGGCGGAGACCGGCAGATGGCTGGAGCACTGCGCGCCGGCGAACTGACCGGTACCGTCCGAGCCGTTCAACAACCGCACATCAACGCTCTCTGCGCCCGTCACGCGAAGGTCAGCCGGCATCGGAAGAACAGGGGCGGCAGATCGCACGCCACGGGTCTGCTCCCCGCTCCGCCGACCCGGCCCGTGACCAGGAGAGAGCCATGACCGGCGTAACGACCCTCGACCGTCCCCCCAAGCCCGCGGCCCCCACCCGCTACACCGTTTCCCTGGCCCGCGACGAGGCCGACGTACGCGCCGCGCAGCGGCTGCGGCACGAGGTGTTCGCCGGTGAGATGGGCGCCCTGCTGTCCTCCCCGCAGCCGGGCCACGACATCGACGCCTTCGACGCCTACTGCGACCACCTGCTGGTCCGTGAGGAGACCACCGGGCAGGTCGTCGGCACCTACCGGCTGCTGCCGCCCGAGCGGGCCGCGGTCGCCGGACGGCTCTACTCCGAGAGCGAGTTCGACCTGACCCCGCTCGACGCGATCCGCCCGGGCCTGGTCGAGGTCGGCCGCTCCTGCGTCCACCCCGACCACCGCGACGGCGCCGTGATCGGCCTGATCTGGGCCGGCATCGCCCGCTACATGGTCGACCGCGGCCACGAGTGGCTGGCCGGCTGCTGCTCCATCCCGCTCGCCGACGGCGGCGCGCTCGCCTCCGCGACCTGGGACCGGGCGCGGGCCAAGCACCTGGCGCCGCAGGAGTACCGCGTACGGCCCCTGCTGCCCTGGGTCCCGAACGCCGCCGCCCCCGCCGCACCGGCCGAACTCCCGGCCCTCCTGCGCGGCTACCTCCGCCTCGGCGCCTGGGTGTGCGCCGAGCCCGCCCACGATCCCGACTTCGGGGTCGCCGACCTGTACGTGCTGCTGTCGATGCGCCGGGTCAACCCGCGCTATCTGCGGCACTTCCTGTCTCTCGTGCCGGCCTGATGAGCGTCTGGCAGCCCAGCGCGCCCTGCACCCCTCGGGCCTGCATAGAGGCGACGGCGTCCGCCACGGCCGTACCCCGCGCCGTGCTGCGGCTCGCGGTGGTCACGGTCCTGATGCTCACCGGGATCGTGCTGTCGCCGCTCGGCGGGAGGATCCCCGCCGAGTGGGTCAGGCGGTGGTGCCGGTGGATCGTACGGGCCGCAGGGGTCCGGGTCCGGATCACCGGCACCACCGTCCCCACCGGTGGTCTGCTGCTGGTCGCCAACCACATCTCCTGGATGGACATCCCGCTGCTCGCCGCCGTCCGTCCGGCCCGGATGCTCGCCAAGTCCGACATCCGGGACTGGCCGGTGGCCGGTCCCGTCGCGGCCCGCGGCGCGCTGTTCATCGACCGCAACCGGCTGCGCGCCCTGCCCGGCACGGTCGCCCGCATCGCGGACGCCCTGCGCGACGGGCAGGCCGTCGGGGTCTTCCCCGAGGGCAGCACCTGGTGCGGCCGCGCCCAGGGCAGCTTCCGCCGGGCCGTCTTCCAGGCCGCCCTCGACGCGGACGTCCCCGTCCAGCCCGTCCACCTGCGCTACCGGATGACCGAGGGCTCGGCGAGCACGGCCCCGGCCTTCATCGGGGACGACTCCCTCCTGGCCTCCGTGTGGCGGGTGGTCCTCACCCGCGGCCTGGTGGCCGAGGTCGACGTCCAGCCCCTCATCCCGCCCGGCACCCACCCCGACCGCCGCTCCCTCGCCCGCGCGGCCCAGCCCGGAGCCACAGCCCAGCCCGACTGGACCCACGCGGCACTGGTGGCCTGACCACCCGCCTCCACCCGCCTCCGCCCGAACTGCCAGGGCGGGGGCCGTGCGTTCATGGCTCCGGGTGACCGCGTCCTCTAGGGCGGCCGTACAAGGCACCGAAGTCCTCGAACAAGGCGGAGCCGTCTGCATCCGGCGGCCGTTCGGTAGGGGCGGGCGGAAATTCCGAGGCCGGGGCGTGGCGCAGCTGCTAGCGTCGAGGTCATGAACGTCATCAGGCGAACCAGCACCGCAGCCGCGCGAGCGACCAGCTCGCCGGCTGCCGACGCCTGACCTCACCACACACCCCGGCGGCCGGAAACGGACCGCCGGGGCGTTCTCGTAGGTGACTCCCGTGTTCTCGCGCGGTTCTTTCCGGTCCCCGTGATCCGAAGGAAGACCGCCATGAACAGCAACATGCACATGAACATGAACACGGACCAGGTCATTCGGACCTTCACCGACTTCTACCAGGAGCGCGGACACCAACTCGTCACCGGCAGCACGCTGTTGCCGCCGCCCTCGGACCCGGTGCTGTTCACCACGTCCGGCATGCACCCGCTCACCCCCCATCTGCTCGGCCGTCCGCATCCGCAGGGGCGGCGCCTGGTCAATGTCCAGCGCTGTCTGCGCACGACCGATCTCGACGAGGTCGGTGACTCGACGCATCTGACGGTGTTCGAGATGCTCGGCTCGTGGTCCCTCGGCGACTACGGCCACTCGCAGAGCCTGCGGTGGGGGTACGAACTGCTGCGGGACGGTTTCGGCATCCCGCACGAGCAGCTGTACGCCACCGTCTTCGGCGGCGACGACCAGGTCGGCCCGGACACCCATTCCCTGCGCACCTGGCGGCAGTTGGGCGTCCCCGTCGAGTCGACCGGCGAGGACAACTGGTGGTCCAACGGCCCGGTCGGCCCGTGCGGCCCCGACTCCGAGATCTTCGTGTGGACCGGTGGTACCGGCACCCCGCCCGAGGGCACCCCGACCACCGACCCGCGCTGGGTGGAGATCTGGAACCACGTCCACATGCGCCACCTCCGCCACGAGGACGGCACCCTGGAGCCGCTGCGGCAGCCCGCCGTCGACACCGGCATGGGCGTGGAACGCCTGGTGACCGTCCTGCAGGGGCACGACTCCGTCTACGAGACCGACCTGTTCGGGCCGTGGATGCGGACCGTGCCCTCGCTGTGGCACCTGGACGACGAGCCGTCGCTCCGCCTCGTCTGCGACCACCTGCGCTCGGCCGTCGTCGTCCTCGGCGACGGTGTACGGTCCTCCAACACCGGCCGTGGCTACGTCCTGCGGCGGCTGATCCGCCGTCTGCTCACCACCCTGCGGCGCGACGACCCCACCCGCACCCTCGCCGACCTGCCTCCGGAGCCGATCGGCCACACGCTGGACCACTTCCGCCAGTCATGTGGCGTCGAGGCCGTGCGTGACCGACTCCTCGACGAGGAAAGGAAGTTCACCCGGCTTCTCGAACGCGGGCGGCGCGTGTTGTCCCGGCCGGAGTTCCAACGGCCGCTGACCGACGAGGACTACGGCTACCTCCACGACACCCACGGCCTGCCCCGGGACCTCGTCGCCGGGATGCTGACCACGCGATGACGCCGCGGCGAGGCGGCGTCCGGGGCGGCGGGGGCACGGACCGCTCCGGACGCCGGCCGTGTCAGCGCTGGGTGTAGATGAAGCCGATCTTGTCGACCTCGTCGCCCGAGCGGCCGTGGAATCCGGCGATCTGCCAGCCGGACGGCGCGGTGCGGGTCACGCAGTCGGAGGTCGTGGTGCCACCGGCCAGGGTACGGCCCAGGTTGGTGGTGAACTTGGCGTAGAAGACGCGGGTGTGGTCGTTGTACGAGCCCTGGCACAGGTAGGCGGTCGTGACGTACTCGCCGCTGCCCAGGGTCAGGGAGGACGCGGTCCCGCCGGTGCCGCCGTGGGCGAGCGTCGTGCCGTTGGCCAGGGTGAGGTTCATCTGGTCGACGCGGGAGCCGGAGCGCAGGCCGATGGTGGTGGCGCGAGCGCCGGCCGGCACGCTGTCGATGTCGTTGTAGTAGTCGCCGTGCGGGCCGCCGAACTGGTCGCTGAGCTGGAAGGCCGAGTTGCGCGACCAGGTGAAGCCGACCGTGATCGGGTCGTGGTCGGAGAGCATGAGCCCGTCGTCGGTGAGGAACTTGGCGTGCTCGTTGTTGTACGAGGTCGCGTTGAGCGAGACGAGCTTGCTGCCGCGGTAGAGGACCTTGTCGACGACCTCGCAGGTGTTGGGCACGGTGGCGCCGGACTGGTCGCACACCAGCGCGTCACTGCCCTTGGCCGGCGGGGTTCCGCCGCGGATCAGCTGGACCCAGGCGTCGGTGAGCCCGTTGGACGAGGCGAACTCGGCGATGGTGTCCGCCGTGCGGGTGTAGCGGGTGTTGGTGTCGCCCATGACCACCACGGCGTTGCCCGCCGAGTGCGTCTTGATGAAGGCGGTGAGCTGGTTGAGGTTGTCGGCGCGGGAGGCCTCGTCGCCGTCGTTGGTGCCCGCGTTGGTGTGCAGGTTGTAGAAGTCGACGTAGACGCCCTCGGCCAGGCGCTCGCGCATGAAGGTGAAGCCCTTGGGGGTCAGGCAGTCACCCGAGTCGATCTGGCAGGAGTTCCAGTGCACCCGCTCGAAGTCGTCCGTGTCGTAAGGGATCTTCGACAGGGTGTTGAGCCCGCTGCCGATGCCGGCGCCGCCGCTGGTCGGCGTGCGGTAGGCGTGCGCGGTGTCGCCGGCGTAGAGATACGCGTGGTAGTTGAAGTCCTCCTCGACATGCACGATGTCGTACGGCGCGATCCGCTGGCCGATCGCGGTGGTGCTGGTGTCGCGGGGCGTGGACGCGCTGGAGAGGCTCTGCGGCAGGCCGGCGACGTTGTAGCTGAGCACGCTGAAGCTGCCCGAGTCGGCGGCCGCCGCGGAGGGCGCCGCCATGGTGAGCCCGCCGAGGGCGGCGGCTGCCGCCGCCAGGCAGGCGAGGAGTCTGAGCATGGGGGTGTGTCTCCTGGGGGAGTGAAAGCGGTTGCGGTGAGCCAGTGATTGAAGTTACCGCTGGTTACCCCAGTCTGTCGCGACCCTGACAGGAGATCGTTCTGTGGGGGTGGAGGACGGGTTAAACGTGCGGGAACTCGGCGCACGCCCGATGACGTGCCCCTCGTCCACCCCTCGTCCATCTATGTGAATGCGAAACAAGTACCGGACTATTGACGGGTTCGGGTCAACGGTTTTACGGTCCGCGAGAAAGCGCTTTCCGTCTGTCTGTCTCTTCGTACCTCCGTCAGACGCCTCAACCGTCCTGGAGATCAACGATGAATCCGAGACCCCTCATCGCGTGCGTCAGCCTGATCGCAGGCACCCTTGTCGCCCTGTCCGGCACCACCGCGCAGGCAGCCCCCACCCGTTACGAGGCCGAGAGCTCCTCGGCCCTGTGCACCGGCACCGTCGACTCCGACCGGACCGGCTTCCCGGGCAGCGGTTTCTGCAACGGCACCAACGCGACAGGCGCGTACGCGCAGTTCACCGTGACCGCACCCGCATCGGGCACGGCGACCCTGCGGATCCGCTTCGCCAACGGCACCACCACCGCGCGCCCCGCCGCCGTCAGCGTCAACGGCGCGAGCGCCGGCACGGCGGCCTTCGGGACCACCGGCGCCTGGTCGGCATGGTCCACCGAGACGCTCACCGTGCCGGTCACCGCGGGTTCCAACACCGTCCGGCTCGCCCCGACCACCTCCGCGGGCCTGCCCAACGTCGACCACCTCGACGCGGACGTGTCCTCCGCGGCGGCCGGCACCGTGCTGTACGTCTCGCCGAGCGGCACCGACAGCGCGGCCGGCACGCAGTCGGCGCCGACCACGCTCACCTCGGCGATCAGCCGGATCACCGCCGGCGGCACGATCTACCTGCGCGGCGGGACGTACAACTACTCCTCCACGGTCACCATCCCGGCCGGGAAGGACGGCACCTCCGGCGGCCGCACCACCCTGTCCGCCTACCCGGGGGAGACCCCCGTGCTCAACTTCTCGGCACAGAGCGAGAGTTCGTCCAACCGGGGCATCCAGCTGAACGCCAACTACTGGCACCTGTACGGGCTGACCGTCGAGCACGCCGGCGACAACGGGATCTACGTCGGCGGCAGCAACAACGTCGTCGAGCGCACGGTGACGGCGTACAACCGCGACACGGGACTCCAGCTGGGCCGGATCGCCTCCACCACGCCCAGTTCGCAGTGGCCGTCGAACAACCTCGTCGTCAGCTCGGAGTCACACGACAACGCCGACTCCGACGGTGAGGACGCCGACGGCTTCGCGGCGAAGCTGACCACCGGCACCGGGAACGTCTTCCGCTACGACGTCTCCCACAACAACATCGACGACGGCTGGGACCTCTTCACCAAGACCGACACGGGCGCCATCGGGCCCGTGACCATCGAGTACTCCCTGTCCTACAACAACGGCACCCTCAGCGACGGCAGCCAGAGCGGCAACGGCGACCGCAACGGCTACAAGCTCGGCGGCGACGACATCGCCGTCAACCACGTCGTCCAGCACAACATCGCCTACCACAACGGCCATCACGGGTTCACCTACAACAGCAACCCGGGCACGATGGCCGTCACCGGCAACGCGAGCATCGACAACGCCCAGCGCAACTTCTCCTTCGACGCGGGGACTTCGGTGTTCCGCGGCAACACCTCGTGCCGCTTCTCCGTCACCGGCTCGAACGACAAGACCGTCGGCGACGCCGACAGCTCCAACCAGTTCTGGACCGGCACCAACGGCTCCCGCTGCTCCTCCTACTCCGGCGCACTGGGCTGGTCGTTCGCCTCGGACGGCAAGCTCGCCGTCACCTTCGGCGGCAAGGTGGTGACGCCGTAACCGTCTGCCCGGCTCACGAGCCGCCGCCCGCGCGACCGACCTCCTCAGCCGCGCAGGTGGCGGCTCACGAACACGGCGTCGGCGAACAGCTCACCGACGCCGGTGAAGTCCCCGGTGTCGACCAGCTCCGGATACGCCAGGACCAGGTTGGTCACGGCCGCGATGTCTGCTGCGCTCATGACCGGCGAGGACAGGTCACCGCACGGGCCGGGACGGTGCCCCATATTCGGTGGACAGAGATCATCGCCCAGGCAGACTGGCCGCATGAGCATCGAATCCGAGCCCAAGGACGTCGTGCGCTTCTATCTGCAGAACGCCCGCGACGCGCTGCTGTGGAAGCTCGAAGGGCTGTCCGAGTATGACATCCGGCGGCCCTTCACCCCCACCGGCACCAATCTGCTGGGCCTGGTCAAGCACGCCACGTATGTCGAACTCGGTTATCTGGGCGACACGTTCGGGCGGCCCTCCGGTCTGCCGCAGCCCGTCTTCGGAGAGGGCGCGGACGCCAACGCCGATATGTGGGCCAGGGCCGACGAGTCGCGCGAGGACATCGTCGCCCGCTATCGCCGCGCGTGGACGCACGCGGACGCGACGCTGGAGGAACTGGAGTTGGACGCGGTCGGCAGGGTGCCCTGGTGGCCGAGCGGCGCCGACGAGGTGACCCTGCACCACGCGATCGTGCGCGTCATCGCCGACACCCACCGGCACGCCGGCCACGCCGACATCATCCGCGAACTCATCGACGGAGCCGTCGGGATGAACGAGAACAACACCAGCATGTCGAGGGGGAACGCGGCTTGGTGGGCGGAGTATCGGGAGTACTTGGAGGCGGTGGCCCGGAAGGCGTCGGGCCAGGAGTGAAAACGCCTGCCCACCCCGGGGGCGGGGTGGGCAGGCGATGGCATGGGTGTTGACGGACCGTCAGCCAGCCGCGAGCAGCTCCAGCGTGTCGATCACACGGTTGGAGAAGCCCCACTCGTTGTCGTACCAGGCGACCACCTTGACGTGCCGGCCGTCGACGCGGGTGAGCGCCGAGTCGAAGATCGAGGAGGCCGGGTTGCCGGTGATGTCGGAGGAGACCAGCGGGTCCTCGGAGTACTCCAGGATCCCGGCGAGCGGTCCCTCGGCCGCCGTACGGTAGGCCGCCAGCACGTCCTCGCGCGTCACGTCACGGGCGACGGTCGTGTTGAGCTCGACGATCGAACCCACCGGCACCGGTACCCGGATCGAGTCGCCCGACAGCTTGCCGTCGAGGCCCGGCAGCACCAGACCGATGGCCTTGGCGGCACCGGTCGTGGTCGGCACGATGTTGACGCCCGCGGCCCGTGCCCGGCGCGGGTCGCGGTGCGGCCCGTCCTGCAGGTTCTGCTCCTGCGTGTAGGCGTGCACGGTCGTCATGAAGCCGTGCTCGATACCGGCGAGTTCGTCGAGCACCGCGGCGAGCGGAGCGAGCGCGTTGGTGGTGCAGGAGGCGTTGGAGACGATGGTGTGCAGCTCCCGGTCGTAGGCGTCGGTGTTGACGCCGTACGCGAGCGTGACGTCCGCGCCGTCCGAGGGCGCGCTGACCAGTACCTTGCGCGCGCCGGCGTCGAGGTGGGCGCGGGCGGCCTTGGCGGAGGTGAAGCGGCCGGTCGCCTCCAGCACGATGTCGACACCGAGCTCGGCCCACGGCAGCTGGGCCGGCTCACGCTCGGCCAGCACCCGGATGCGCCGGCCGTCCACGACGAGGGTGTCCCCGTCGACGGTGACCGGGCGGCCGAGGCGGCCGGCCGTGCTGTCGTAGGCGAGCAGTCGCGCGAGAGCTGTGGGCTCGGTGAGGTCGTTGACGGCGACGATCTCGAGAGTGCTGTCGCGTTCGAGCAGGGCGCGCAGCACGTTGCGTCCGATGCGGCCGAATCCGTTGATGGCGATGCGCGTCATGAGGGGTGTTCCACCTTTTAAGTCGTCCCTTGGGTTCGCCCCCAGGGTCGCTCGCGGCATCGGTCGGGGACAGCGGCGCGATCGCCATGGTTCAAAAGGATCCCGCCAGCCGGCCGTGACGGGTCACTCGCCCCGTGCGAAGGTGTGCCGGTACTCGCTGGGCGTGGTGCCGAGGATCCGCTGGAAGTGCAGCCGCAGGTTCGCTCCCGTGCCGAGCCCCACGTCGGCGGCGATCTGCTCGACGCTGCGCTGCGAGCGTTCCAGCAGTTCACGGGCCATGTCGATGCGGGCGCGCATCACCCACTGCATCGGTGTGTAACCGGTGTCCTCGACGAAGCGCCGGGACAGGGTGCGCGCCGACACCCCCGCTTGCCGGGCCAGCACGTCGAGGCTCAG
Source organism: Streptomyces sp. NPDC006476 (assembly GCF_040612015.1). Lineage (NCBI taxonomy): Bacteria > Bacillati > Actinomycetota > Actinomycetes > Kitasatosporales > Streptomycetaceae > Streptomyces > Streptomyces sp. NPDC006476. The sequence goes on from NZ_JBEXPK010000012.1 coordinate 199,588, forward strand.
GTGCTCGTCGAGCCGGCGCAGCGCCCACTCCCGGGTGACGGCGAAGCGCTCGCCCAGCGGCTCAGGAACACTGCGCGGCACGTACTGCGCCTGGCCGCCGCTGCGGTAGGGGGCGGCGACCAGGCGCCGGGCGGCGTGGTTGGAGGCGGCCACGCCGAGATCTCCGCGCAGGATGTGCAGGCAGAGGTCGATGCCGGAGGCAGCCCCGGCCGAGGTGAGGACGCTGCCCTCGTCGACGAAGAGCACGTTCTCGTCGACCTTGACGCGCGGATGCTTCGCGGCGAGCGCCCGCGTGTAGTGCCAGTGCGTGGTCGCGCGTCTGTCGTCGAGCAGTCCGGTGGCGGCGAGGGCGAAGGCACCGGTGGAGATGGCCGCGAGCCGCGCGCCCCGCTCATGGGCGGCGATCAGCGCGTCGACGACGGCCCGCGGGGGGTCCTCGCGGTCCGGGAAGCGGTATCCGGGGATGAACACGATGTCGGCCCACGCGAGCGCGTCGAGGCCGTCGGCGACGGAGTACGACAGCCCGTCGCCGCCGTTGACGAGCCCCGGTGCCGCTCCGCACACCCGCACTTCGTAGGGCATGCTCGCCCGCGTCGTGAAGACCTGGGCGGGAATCCCGACGTCGAGCGGCTTGGCACCCTCCAGCACGAGGACGGCGACACGGTGGAGACGGGAGGCTGACACGGGGCCAGGGTACGAGGCGGGTCAGGCTCAGGCCGGGCCGCCGTACTGGACGCGCGCCGCGTGGGTCACAGGGGCGGAGCTTCTGTCGCTCCGTCGCGTCAGTCGAAGCGGAAGTACGCGGCGGCCTCGGCCGGTGCAACCGCTTCCCGGCGTCCCGGTACGTCGTGGACGGCGCTCGCGCCCTCGGAGCGCAGTCGGTCCGCGCCGGCGTCTCGGGCCATGATCGCGGCGTAGGCGCGGACGTCCGCGGGGGCGAGGTCGGCGCGGCCCCGCTCCCGGTACTGCCGGAGGAGGTCGGTGATGTCCGGATCGAATCGCAGCATGGTCACCGGGGCGTCGAAGCGCCTGGCGATGGCGATGAGCCGGGCCCGGGCCTGCGGTGTGACGTTCGTCGACTCGGCGACCGCGCTGCGCCCGGCGCCGAGCCTGGAGACGATCCTGCGGTCACGTTCCTCGAAGACCCGCGCGTCCGCCGCGTCGGACCGGGCCAGCGCGGGTGCGGAACCGAGGAGTTCCGCGCGGATCTCGTCGCTGGACACGACGGCCTCCGCGTCGATCTGGCGCCGCGCCACGAGGGCCCGGACGAAACTGGTCTTGCCCGAGGCCGGCGGGCCGACGAGGACGACGAGCCCCGTCGGTACGTGGATGACCGGTGGCAGAGCGCTGGGATCAGGGCGCACCAGGACCGCCCAGTACTCGTGCCAGATACGGCGCCGTCGCGCTTCCCTCCGCCCGGGCCACCTCCACCGGCGTCCCCGTCGCCACGATGTGGCCGCCCGCGTCGCCGCCGCCGGGGCCGAGGTCGATCACCCAGTCCGCGCCCGCCACCACCGACATGTCGTGCTCGACGACGACGACCGTGTGTCCGGCGTCGACAAGACCGTGCAGCTGACGCATCAGGACCTCGACGTCGGCCGGGTGGAGTCCGGTCGTCGGCTCGTCGAGGAGGTAGAGGGTGTGACCGCGACGGCCGCGCTGCAACTCGCCGGCCAGCTTGATGCGCTGGGCCTCACCGCCGGACAACTCGGTCGCGGGCTGCCCGAGTCGCAGATAGCCGAGCCCCACGTCCAGCAGGGTGCTCAGACTCCGCGCCACGACCGGGGTGTCGGCGAAGAACTCCGCCGCGCTCTCCACTGTCAGATCCAGCACCTGCGCGATGTTCCGCCCCCGGTACGTCACTTCGAGCGTCTCGGGGTTGTAGCGCGCCCCACCGCAGTCCGGGCACGGCGCGTAGGTGCTCGGCAGGAACAGCAGCTCCACACTCACGAACCCCTCGCCCTGACAGGTCTCGCACCGCCCGCCCGCGACATTGAAGGAGAAGTGCCCGACCCCGTAACCCCGCTCGCGTGCCGCGTCGGTGGCCGCGAAGACCTTGCGTACGACGTCGAACAGGCCGGTGTACGTGGCCAGGTTGGACCGCGGGGTGCGACCGATCGGCTTCTGGTCGACCGAGACCAGCCGCCCCACCCCCGCGAGGTCCTCGGTGATCTCGCCGATGAGCGTGGACTTGCCGGACCCGGACACACCGGTGACCGCGGTGAACACCCCGAGCGGGAACTCGGCCGTCACGCCACGCAGGTTGTGCCGGGTGACCGGCCCGACCTTCAACTCCCCTCGCGCAGAACGCACCTGCCGTACCGCGGCGGGGGAGCGGTCGAACAGGAAACGGGCCGTCGCCGACTCCTCGACCCCGGCCAGGTCCGCCACCGGTCCGCTGTGCAGCACCTCGCCGCCGTGGTCACCGGCGCGCGGGCCCACGTCGACGAGCCAGTCGGCACCGCGCATGACGTCGAGGTGGTGCTCGACCACGAACACCGAGTTGCCGGCCGCCTTCAGCCGCTCCAGCACGGTGAGCAGAGCCTCGGTGTCCGCCGGGTGCAGACCGGCGGACGGCTCGTCCAGGACGTACACCACACCGAACAGTCCGGAGCGCAACTGCGTTGCCAGGCGCAGGCGTTGGAGCTCCCCGGCGGAAAGGGTCGGGGTGGCGCGGTCCAGGCTGAGGTAGCCGAGGCCGAGTTCGAGGACCGGGGCGATACGGGAGATGAGGTCGGCGGTGAGGACGCGGGCGGTCTCGTCGGTGGCCACCAGCTGGTCGGCGAGGTCCGTCAGCGGCAGCGCGGCCAGTTCGGCGATCGTACGGCCGCCGAAGGTGACCGCCAGCGCCTCGGGCCGCAGCCTGCTGCCGCCGCAGACCGGACACGGAGCGCTGGTCAGGAAGCGCTCCGCCCGGGCGCGCAGGGTCGCGCTCCTGGAGTCCGAGAAGGTCTTCATGACATACCGGTGGGCGCTCATGTACGTGCCCTGGTACGGCCGTTGGATACGATCCGCGTCCCGCACCGGGTGCACGGTGACGACCGGCTGTTCCTCGGTGAACAGGATCCACTCCCGCTGCTCGGCGGGCAGTTCACGCCAGGGCCGGTCCACGTCGTAGCCGAGCGCGTCGAGGATGTCCCGCAGGTTCTTGCCCTGCCAGGCGCCGGGCCACGCGGCGATGGCACTTTCGCGGATCGACAGCGACGGATCGGGGACCAGTGAGCGCTCGGTGGTGCGGTGCACCCTGCCCAGCCCATGACACTCCGGGCAGGCTCCGACGGCCGTGTTGGGGGAGAAGGAGTCGGAGTCGAGGCGCTCGGCGCCCGGCGGGTAGTCGCCGGTGCGGGAGAACAGCATGCGCAGCGAGTTGGAGAGGTTGGTGACCGTGCCGACGGAGGAGCGGGAGGTCGGCGCCGAGCGGCGCTGTTCGAGCGAGACCGCCGGCGGCAGCCCCGTGATCTCGCCGACCTTGGGCGCGCCCACCTGGTGGATCAGCCGGCGGGCGTACGGAGCGACCGACTCGAAGTAGCGCCGCTGGGCCTCGGCGTAGATCGTGCCGAACGCCAGCGAGGACTTCCCCGACCCGGACACCCCCGTGAACACCGCCACCACGTCCCGGGGAATGTCGACGTCCACGCCCTTGAGATTGTGCTCCCGGGCTCCGCGGACACGGACGTACGGGTCGTGTGGGCTCGGCATGCGGGGACTCCGTACGGACCTCGACCAGGGCGGGACAAACCCCATAATTCTATGCGAGCGACGCACGCGACGGCCGTGCCCTGCCCGAGCACGGTCATATGCGCCGTGGCATCCGGCCTGCGTGTCACGATTCAAATATCTTGGCGGCGGGGACACGGCTCTCGCAGAGAGCGCTGTCTCATGGAAGGGGAGTTCCGCACCATGCCGATGTTCGGCAGACGTGACAGACACGAGGAGGCCTTCGGCGAAACGCGGGAGGCGGCGTTACGGGCCTTCGCGATCTCCGACGAGGACCTGCGCACCCTCGAACGCGTCACAAGCCACGCGCGCACGCAGCTACTGCGGCTCAGCGACAGTGACCTGGAAACGATCGACAACGGCAGCGGGTACCGGTTGATGCCGCTCCTGTACCAGCGCGCGGGCGCGGCACGCGTCCTCGGCCACTCGGGTGTACCCATGCTGGTCACCGAGGTGAGCAACGTGCAGGCCGCGGTGCTCAACCTCGAGTCGTACGAGGGCGATCACATGCTGGTGCTCGAGGGCTACGACCTGCTCAACAGACTCACGCTCCTTGCCGAACTGGCCCATGTACCCGAGGAGATCGGTGGCGTCGTCACCCTGCCGAACGAAACACCGGGCGCCCCCGCCCACCGCTGAGCCCGGCACGGCGAGCGGCCCGGGCGCTGAGGTCTGACGCTCACCGCCCGGCGAAGATCCCGGCCAGTCGGCGGTACGACTCCAGCAGCGCCGTCCGGTCGTACGTGCTCGTCGTGACCAGGACCTCCTGTGCTCCCGTCTCCTTCAGCACCGTCTCCAGCTCATGGGTGACCTGCTCCTCGGTCCCGGCGAGATGGCCGGTGAGCCCGGACTCGTAGAGGCCGCGTTCCTTCTCGGTCATCGTCAGCGCCTCGACGCGCTCGGTGGGCGGCAGGGGCGGGAACGTGCCGTGCGTGCGCGAGTACGCCATCGACCAGGCCTCCGGGATCAGCAGCCGCCGCGCCTCCTCCGGCGTGCCGGCCACCGCGATCGTGCCCGAGATGACGACGTACGGCTCCCGGGCCCAGGGGGAGGGGCGGAACCGTTCACGGTAGTGATCGATGCCGCGCTGCATCTTCTCCCTGTTCCGGAGGTCGCCGATGACCATCGGCAGACCGGCGCGGGCGGCGATCGCGGCGCCCTCGCCCATCGCCAGCACGAAGGGCGGCACGGACAGCCCCTCGGCGGGGCGTGCGTGCACGCCCGTGGGGGACGATCCGGTGAACCAGCCGAGCAGTTCCTCCAGTTGGCCGGCGAAGTCCTCGGCGTCCCCCTTGTCGCGGCCCAGCGCCCTGCGCACCCCGTCGGTGAAGCCCACGGACCGCCCCAGCCCCATGTCGATCCGGCCCGGGAACAGTGACTCCAGCACCCCGAACTGCTCGGCCACCACGAGGGGTTGATGATTGGGCAGCATCACACCACCGGTGCCGACCCGTATCGTCCGTGTCGCCGCCGCGACGGCGGAGGCCAGCACGGTCGGCGCGGAACCGGCGACCCCGGGCACGCCATGGTGTTCCGACACCCAGAAGCGGTGATACCCGAGCCCCTCCAGGTCCCGCGCCAGCCGCACGGTGTCCCGCAGAGCCTCCGCACCGGTGTGCCCCTCGCGGGTACGGGAACGGTCGAGAACGGAGAAACGGGTGCGGGCGATCAGGGAGCTCATAAGAGGTTCAACGCCTGACGGACCCCAGGATTCCTTCCCGCGTGACGCCCGTACGATCGCCGCATGACGAGCCCGCAGCACTGGACCGTGCACCACTTCTCCCAGGCCAACCCCGCCGGCCCCGGCTGCGACAGCGCCCCCGCCTTGCTACGGCGCCTGGCCGACTCCATCGAGGCGCTGGGGCCGGTGGAGGTCCAGCACATCGTCATCGAGTCGGAGATGACCGAGCACGGAGAGTGGCGCTCGGGAACCGTCTACTACTACTTGCCCGAAAACGATTAGGCCGGGAGCGGGCGGCGTGTTCCGATGCTCGTTGTGAAACAGCGGGTGCACCTCCACGGAGTCCGGCTGGGGAGCAACGAGTTCCGGGTGATCCGGGCCGACTCGACCCCGGCCCGACTGGCGTTGCGCGACGACCGTCACTGGCTGTCGATGTACGCGGACCGGCCGGGCGCAGCCTCACTCGTCGCCCTGTGGGCGTTGGCCGCCCGGTCCGCCCATTCGCTGGTCTACCTGCCGATCCGGGCCAACCCGGTCCCTGACGGCGTCATGAGTGAGGGGGAGCCGGTCTCACTGGACCTGGTGCTGGTCCACCACAGCCTGCAGTTCCCGACCGCCTCGTGGAAGCGGATCCGGGCACGGCTCGGCGTGGGCAAACCGCACACGACGGCCACCCCGGCCGAGGACTTCCCCGACGAGAGCGCCATCGACTACGAGCGGCGACACCACCGGGCGTACCGCGACCACCTCGCCTTCCACATCGCCGCGCACACGCTCTTCGTCGTGGGCAGTTCCACCGCGTTCCGGGAGCACGGCGCCGCGCTCCGCGGTCTCGTCGACGAGGCCCCGTCCCATCTCCACCGCTATCCGAACGCGGGGCATTTCTGCGTGGAGATCAATCCGGGCCCCTGGCCCGTACGGACCCGTGGCCATGTACCTGGAAGCCTGCACATCCAGTACTCCAGCACCTGGCAGATCTGAGGGCCCCCGAATGACGAAAGGCGAGGAGTTGACAACTCCTCACCCTTCTCAACGTATAGCGCACCGGGGGACTTGCGGCAAGGCCCCCGTTGTGCCGCAGAATCGCCTGCCGAGACCAGGACCTGCGGAAACGGGGATGTTGACATGCGTGTGGTGCTGACGGCGTGGGGATCGCGTGGGGACGTGGAGCCGCTGGCGGGACTCGCGGTGAGCCTGCGCGAACTCGGTGCGGAAGTGCGGGTGTGCGTGCCCGCGGACGACGAGTTCGCACAGTTGCTGGACCGTGCAGGCGTACCGCTGGTGCCGCTCGGGCCGACGGTGCGTTCCATCGTGACCCGTCCGAAGCCGCCGGGTGCGGCGGCCGCGTTCCAGCTCGCCCCCGAGTTGGTGGCCGCTCGGTTCGACACGCTCACCACGGCGGCCGAGGGCAGCGACGTCCTGCTGGCGACCGGCCTGATGCCGTCGGGGGCACGGTCGGTGGCCGAGAAGCTCGGCGTCCGGTACGCGTTCGCCTGCTTCCACCCCTTCGGGCTGCCGTCGAAGCACTTCCGCCCGGGGGCGCGGCCGGGCACGCCCTCCCCGAAGGAGGAGACCGACCTCGAGGTGCTGTGGGAGCAGGACGGCCAACGGGTCAACCAGCTGTACGGCGAGGCGGAGAACCGTCACCGCGCCGCGATCGGTCTGCCGCCGCTGGACGGCGTCCGGGACTACGCCCTGACCAGCCCGGCGCTGCTGGCCGCGGACCCGCTGCTGGCTCCGTGGAAGAACATGACCAACCTCGAACTCGTCCAGACCGGGGCGTGGTTCCTGCCGGACGACCGCCCGCTCCCGCACGACCTGGAGACCTTCCTGGACGCCGGTGAACCGCCGGTCTACGTGGGCTTCGGCAGTATGGCCATGCACTCCTCGCCGGACCTTCCCCAGGTCGCCGTCGACGCGGTGCGCGCCCACGGCCGGCGCGTCCTGCTCTCCCGCGGCTGGGCGGGCCTGGCCTCGGTCGACGACCGGGACGACTGCTTCGTCCTCGGCGAGGTCAACCATCAGGCCCTGTTCGGCCGGGTCGCGGCCGTCGTGCACCACGGAGGCGCGGGCACCACGCAGACCGCCGCCCGGGCCGGGGCGCCCCAGGTGATCGTCCCCCAGATCGTGGACCAGCCGCGCTGGGCCGCCCGCGTCGCCGAACTGGGCATCGGCGCCGCCCACGACGGTCCGACACCGACCGTCGAGTCCCTCTCCGCCGCCCTCAAGACGGCCCTGACCCCGGAGACGCAGGACCGCGCGAGGTCCGTGGCCGCCAAGGTCCGCACGGACGGAGCGAAGGTGGCCGCCCAGCTGCTGTTCGACGGGTTTCCGGACGCCTGAGCAGGCCGGCCACGTGCGGGCGTGAGTGGCGGAAGGTGTCTGCCTAAGGGGTCCTTTCACTATGAGCGTCCGATCAGGTCGCGTGGTCTGGTGCCGTGCATCGCAAGGCGCCGGAGCGCCCTCGATGGGGGTCCCCCCGCTCGAGCGAAGCCGAGAGTGGGGGAGGAGCCACGTGGGCGTTTCGGCAACGTGGCGAGGTGCGGTGCCAGGCCGCGCGACCCGGACGGGCATAGTGAAAGGACCCCTAAGGTGGGGGCGTGACCGACAGCAGTGATCGTCCCCTCGCCGTCTTCGACCTGGACAACACCCTCGCCGACACCGCCCACCGTCAGCGCTTCCTGGAGCGCAGTCCGCGGGACTGGGACGCCTTCTTCGCCGCCGCGCCGCAGGACCCGCCGACCGCGGAGGGCATCGCGCTGGTGCTGGAGAGCGCGAAGGAGTGCGAGGTGGTCTATCTGACGGGGCGGCCCGAGCGCTGCCGCCGGGACACGCTCGCGTGGCTGACGGCGCAAGGGCTGCCGGAAGGGCGGGTGTTCATGCGGCGCAACGACGACCGCAGGCCCGCCCGGCGTACCAAGCTGGAGATCCTCCGCCGTCTCGCCCGTACCCGGGAGATCCGGGTGTTCGTGGACGACGACGAGCTGGTGTGCGAGGACGCGGAACGAGCCGGGTTCCGGGTCGTACGGGCACGCTGGACCGCCCCCTCCGCGGCGCTGAAGAAGGCGCAGGAGGGGGAGGGGCGTACCTGAGGTTCGAGGAAGGCCCGGTGAAGCGGTCCGTCAGTCGGACTCGTCGAGCCGGAATCCCACCTTCAGGCCCACCTGCCAGTGCGCGATCTCTCCCTCCTCGATCTGGCCGCGTACCTGCACCACCTCGAACCAGTCCAGATTGCGCAGCGTCTGCGAGGCCCGGCTGATGCCGTTGCGGATGGCCTGGTCGACGCCGTCCGGCGAGGTGCCGACGATCTCGGTGACCCGGTAGGTGTGGTTCGACATGCGGGTGCTCCTCTCCGTACGCCCCTGATGACCGGAGCGTCACGTGTGTCGCGCGTCACTCCACCGTGCCCCAAGCTGCGGCGGAGCGCGAGACGTCCGGTTACTCGCCACGGCGCCCCTTGACGCCCGGTATTGGTCCATACCAAACTCCCGGGCACGCCCGTACGAGCTCCCGCTCGTCCCCCCACGCCGGGACCTTCGCCCTGTCCGTCAGACAGAACAGGACCCCCGTGAGACGTCGAAGCCTGCTTTCCCTCGCCTCCCTCGGCCTGCTCGGCGGGTGCGGACTCATGCCGGGCGGGGAAGGCAGACGCACCGTCACCGTGTGGCTGATGAAGGACAGCGCCTCGCCGGACTTCCTGCACCGCTTCACCGAGGCCTTCGAGCGCGACAACAGCCACCTGCGCCTGGACATCCGCATCCAGCAGTGGAGTGGCATCGGCCAGAAGGTCCAGCGCGCGCTCGACGACGACTCGGGCACCGGTCCCGACGTCATCGAGGTCGGCAACACCCAGGTCCCGCAGTACGTCGAGGACGACCGGCTCCTGGACCTGACACTGGAGTCGGCCCTGCACTGGGGCAGCCGCGACTGGCTGCCCGGCCTCGCCGAGCCGGGGCAGCTCATGTCCCACCAGTACGGCATCCCCTGGTACGCGGCCAACCGTGTCGTCATCTACCGCAAGGACCTCTTCGCGAAGGCCGGCATCACCTCCCCGCCCCGCACGCACGACGAGTGGCTCACCGCCACCGAACGCCTCAACTCCGGCGGTAATCAGGGCATTTATCTCGCGGGACAGGACTGGTACACCCTGGCCGGCTTCATCTGGGAGGAGGGGGGCGGCCTCGCGGACGACGGGGACAGCGACGGCGCCGGCTGGCGGGGCTCGCTGGACACCCCGGCCGCCCTGCGCGGCATGGACTTCTACCGGCGTCTGCAGGCACTAGGCGACGGCCCGACCGGGGCCGACGAGGAACACCCGCCCCAGGCCGGCGTGTTCGCCAAGGGGCGGGTCGCACAGATCATCGCGCTGCCCGGTCTGGCCCGCACCGTCGTCCAGCAGAACCCCGGCCTGCAGGGCAAGCTGGGCTTCTTCCCGGTGCCGGGCAAGGTCGCCGGGCGGCCCGGTGCCGTCTTCATCGGCGGCTCCGACCTCGTCGTACCGAACAACACCCGCGACCAGGACGGCGCGGTGGCCGTCGTCGCCGCGCTCACCGGCGCCCGATGGGACACCGAGCTGGCCCGCGCCATGAACTACGTCCCCAACAAGAGGTCCCTCGCCCGGCACGTCGCCGGTGAGGACGGGGTCGCGGCCATGGCGGCCGGTGCCGCACGGGGCCGGGCGACCCCGGCCACGCCCCAGTGGGGCGCGGTCGAGGAGGACAACCCGATCAAGCAGTACATGACGCGGGTGCTCACCGGCGCGGACCCGGCGACCGAGGCCCGCAAGGCCTCCCGGCGCATCACGGCGGTCCTGAACCGCCTGGACTGACAGGAGTGTCAGTCCAGGCGGTCAGCGCACCACGCTCAGCGACAACGCGAACCGCCCATCGTCGTCCGTCCACCAGTGCTCCAGATCCAGCCCCGCGGAGGCCAGTTCGGCGCGCACGCCCTCCTTGCGGAACTTCGCCGACACCTCCGTGCGCAGCTCCTCGTCCTCCGCGAAGTCGACGGCGAGATCCAGTGCCGGGATCTTCACCGTCTGGGCGGTACGGGAGCGCAGCCGCATCTCGATCCACTCGTTCTCCCGGTCCCACAGGGCCACGTGGTCGAAGGCGCCGGGATCGAAGTCGGCGTGCAGTTCCCGGTTGACGACGGTCAGGACGTTCTTGTTGAAGGCCGCCGTCACCCCGGCCGCGTCGTCGTACGCCCGCACCAGCACCTTCTCGTCCTTGACCAGGTCCGTGCCGAGCAGCAGCGCGTCACCGGGGGAGAGCAGGGAGCGGATCGCGGCGAAGAACGCGGCCCGTTCGACCGGCAGCAGGTTGCCGATCGTCCCGCCCAGGAAGGCGATCAGCCGGGGACCCGGCGTGTCGGGCAGGGTCAGACTCGCGGTGAAGTCGGCGATGAGAGCGTGTACCTGGAGCCCGGGGCGTTCGGCGATGAGCGCGTGCCCGGCCTGCGTGAGCGCGCTCTCGCTGACGTCCACGGGGACGTACGTGTGCAGGTCGCTGAGCGCGTCGATGATGTATCGGGTCTTCTCCGAGGAGCCGGAGCCCAGTTCGACGAGCGTGCGGGCCCGGGTCGCCGCGGCGATGTCGTTGGCGCGGGCGACGAGGATCTCGCGTTCGGCGCGGGTGGGGTAGTACTCGGGCAGTTCGGTGATCTGCTCGAAGAGCTCGCTGCCGTGGGCGTCGTAGAACCACTTCGGCGGCAGCGTCTTCGGCGTGCCGGTCAGGCCCCGCTGGACGTCGGCGCGCAGGGCGGCGTCGGTGGCGTCCTCGGGCAGGGTGCGGGTGAGAAGGAACGGACTCACGTACGGGGCTCCTTCGACGGTGCGGTGGCCAAGGTCTCGCTCGGCTCCTTCAGGGGGGTGAGCAGCACGTCGGTGCGGCTCGCCGCGAGCAGGGTGCGGTCGGGGACCTCCTGCCAGTGCGGATCGTCGTCGTAGGGCTCGGAGGCCACGACGGTGCTGCGGCCGGGGGAGGTGAGATACCAGAGGGTGTCGCCCCAGGCGGTGGCGGTGATGGTCTCGCCGTTGGTGAGCAGCAGGTTGAGCCGGGAACCGGGGGCCGCCTCGGCGACCTCCAGCACGGTGTCGGCCAGCGCCTGCCCCTCCTCGTCGCCGGCCCGCAGCCGGGCCAGGACCAGCGCCCAGACGAGGGCCGAGTCGTTGCGGGCCTCCAGGGACAGCACGTCGACCGCGGGCAGGCTCTCCACCAGCGGTGCGAGCGACCGCGGCCAGCCCTTGACGGCACCGTTGTGGCTGAACAGCCAGGGCCCGGTAGCGAAGGGGGCCGCCGCGGCCTCGGCGTCGGCGCCCGAGAGGGTCGCGTCGCGTACGGCGGCCAGCAGCGCGCCGGTGCGGATCACCCGCGCGAGGTCCGCGAAGGACAGGTCCGCCCAGATGGGTCCGGCACGCCGGTAACGGGCCGGCACCGGATCGCCCTCGGCGTACCAGCCCACCCCGAAACCGTCGGCGTTGACCGTCCCGTACCGCTGCCGCCGGGGCTCCCACGACTGGCGGTACAGGCTGTGCGCGGGCTCCACGAGGAGCCGGCCCAGCGGCTCCTCGGGGCCCAGATACGCCAGATGACGGCACATCAGACGTCTCCCGCGGACCGGGCGGTGCGGAACCCGGAGAAGATCTGCCGCCGGATCGGGTAGTCCCAGTTGCGGAACGTGCCCCGGCAGGCCACCGGGTCCACGGCGAACGAGCCGCCGCGCAGCACCTTGTACTCCGGTCCGAAGAACACCTCCGAGTACTCCTTGTACGGGAACGCCTCGAAGCCCGGGTACGGCAGGAAGTCGCTCGCCGTCCACTCCCACACGTCACCGATCAACTGCCGTACGCCGAGGGGCGATTCCCCGGCCGGATAGCTGCCCGCCGGGGCCGGGCGCAGATGCCGCTGGCCGAGGTTGGCGTGCTCCGGGGCCGGGTCGGCGTCGCCCCACGGGTAGCGCATCGAGCGGTTCCCGGCCGGATCGTGCCGGGCGGCCTTCTCCCACTCGGCCTCGGTGGGCAGCCGCCGCCCGGCCCAGCGGGCGTAGGCGTCGGCCTCGTACCAGCACACGTGGACGACCGGCTCGTCGGGCGGCACGACCTCGGTGACGCCGAAGCGGCGCCGCAGCCACTGCTTGCCGTCACGGCGCCAGAACAGCGGGGCGGTGATGGAGTGTTCGCGGATGTGCGCCCAGCCCTCCGCCGTCCACCAGCGTTCGTTGTCATAGCCGCCGTCGTCGATGAACGCCTGGTAGGCGCCGTTCGTGACCGGTGTGGTGTCGATGTGGAAGGAGGCCACCTCGCGCCGGTGCGCGGGGCGTTCGTTGTCCAGCGCCCACGGCTCGCTGGAGGTGCCCATGGTGAACGGGCCGCCGGGGACGAGGACTTCGGCCGGGCCGGTGGACAGCGGGACCGGCTCCGGGTCGGGAGCCGTCAGGGCCTGCGGGCCCTTGCGGAGCTGATGGGTGATCAGCATCGTCTCGTCGTGCTGCTGTTCGTGCTGGGCGATCATCCCGAAGGCGAAGCCGGCCTCCGTCAGCCGAGTGCCGTGGAAGTCGGCGCGCTCCAGTACGTCCATCACCCGCCCGCGCACCTCGGCCGCGTAGGCGCGGGCCTCGGCGGGCGGCAGCAGCGGCAGCGAGGGCCGCTCCGAGCGCGGGTGCTCGAAGGCGTCGTACAGGCCGTCGATCTCGGGGCGCATCGCCTCCCGGCCGGCGACGCCCCGCAGCAGCCACAGCTCCTCCTGGTTGCCGATGTGGGCGAGGTCCCACACCAGCGGGGACATCAGCGGCGAGTGCTGGGCCGTGAGGTCGGGCTCCTCGACGCAGCTGGTCAACAGCGTGGTGCGGTCGCGCGCGGTGGTCAGGGTGGTCAGGGCCCGCTCACGGAGCGTCTCGGCGTCGATGGCGGGGTCGGTCATGTGCGGAGGTCCTTCCCGTGGGTGCGCCCGGCCGTGTCGTACACACGGTCGAGCAACTCGTCGGCCGGGGTGCGGCCCTGAGCGACATAGCGGTCCCGGTACGCCGTGACGGCGGCCGTGACCTCGGGGGTGGCGCCGATCCGGGGCAGCGCCTCGATCGCGGCGGCGAAACAGGTGACGGCCGCCTCGTGCAGCTCGGGGTCGGCGAGGCCCGAGCGGGCGGCGTCGAGCCACAGCGGGTTGTGCGGCGCCGGCTGCGCCATGGCCCGCTCGGCCAGGGGCTTCACCGTGCGGTAGGCGGTCTCGGCGGCCCAGGGGTCGTCGAAGAGCGCCGTGGCCACGGCGAGCGGAACGATCCAGCCGTCCTCGCCGGGCTGCGCGTCGATCATGCGCAGCTCCAGGAAGCCGCGCGGTCTGACCGGCGGGAACAGGGTCGTGATGTGGTAGTCGAGGTCGGCGCGGGTCGGGCGCCGGGGGGTGCCCGATCTGGTCCATTCGCGGAAGGTGAGCCCATCCGGGACGTCCCAGGCCGTGCCGTCCCGCCGTACGCACATCACCGGCGAGTCCAGGACGTGCCGGGCCCAGGCGGCACGCGGATCGCCCTCCAGCGGAGGTCCGCCCGCCCGGCCGGCGCCGATCTCCATCCAGGTCAGCTGCCGGGTGGAGCGCCAGCCCGTGGGCTCGCGGTCGGCCAGCGGCGAGTTGGCGAAGGCGGCCACCAGGACCGCGCCCAGCTGGTGCGCCAGCCACCAGCGCCGACCGTGACCGAGGGGGCCGGGCTCCTCGTACCCGGCGTCCAGGCACACCTGCACCGACGCCGAGGTGCACATCATGCGGCGGCCGGCCGGACCGGTGCGGTCCAGGCAGGTCTCCATGGCGTCGTAGCGCGGCTCGTGCAGGAACCGGCGCGGGGAGTGCCAGGGGTCGTGTCCGATGCCGACCAGGCCGAGACCGTGCCCGGCGAGCGCCGTACGGACGGCGTCGAGGTCGGCGGATACGGTACCGATGCACTCCGTCAGGGAGGCGGCGGGCGGCGAGCTCAGCTCCAGCTGGCCGCCGGGCTCTATGGTGAGCGCCGACCTCAGGGGCACGGTCCGCAGTGCGGCGTAGGCCGCTCGGAGTCGTTCGTGTGTCACGGGGAGCCGCGGGTCGCGCAGCTCGTGGACGAGCCATTCCAGTTCGACCCCGACGCCTCGGGGCGGGCCGGTCTTGAAACATATGCCTCGTACCAGGGCCTCCACCTCGGCTTCGGTGAGGGCGGTGCGAGGCTCCGTACAGTCGCTGCAGTCGGTCACTGAATCGGACATGTCGGATCCCTTCTGAGGTTCCACCGTGCCGTCGGCCGGAGCGCCGGGGCGCCCGGACGGCGACACCCGTCCCACCCAAAACCCTCGCGCCGATTCGCACAAGGGTGCGTACCGGCACGTTCCGACTCGGTAATCTCCTCGATCCGGGTGTTTTCTGCGGTTTTCCTGGGCGTTCACGGGTGCGGAAAACTCCGTTGCACCGCATGTCCAGCATCACCCAGGATGCCTGCATGAGCACGACGGGGGAGCGCGCACGGGGCGCGCTCATGGCGCCGACGGGGGTGGCGCCATGAGCGCGCGCCTGCGCGGCATCGCACACGAGACCGAGCAGATCGTGGCGGCGGGCACGTATCGCGCGCCCGACGGACGCGAGGTGTCCGTCGCGGCGGCGGTGGCGGCGGCCCGAGCGGGTACGGCCATGTACGGGCCTGATCCGATACGGACACCGCAGACCGTTTCCGCCGAGACGTTCTTCGAGGTCACCGGCGAGAGCAGCCTGGAGGCGGCCCGCAGGCTCGGCGGCGAGGTCGCGGTGCTGAACTTCGCCTCGGCCCGCAACCCCGGCGGCGGCTTCCTGAACGGCGCGCAGGCCCAGGAGGAGGCCCTGTGCCGCGCCTCCGCGCTCTACACGTGCCTGCTTCAGGCGCCGGAGTTCTACGAACACCACCGCGCCCACCGCGACCCGTTCTACACGGACCGTGTCATCCACTCACCGGCCGTCCCCGTCTTCCGCGACGACCGTGGCCGCCTGCTCGACGAGCCGTTCAGCGCCGGCTTCCTCACGGCGGCGGCCCCGAACGCCGGCGTCGTCCGCCGTACGGCGCCCGAGCGGGCCGCCGAGCTGCCACAGGCCCTGACGACACGCGCCGAGCGGGTGCTGGAGACGGCCGCGGCCCAGGGCTACCGCCGCCTGGTGCTGGGCGCCTGGGGCTGCGGAGTCTTCCAGAACGAGCCGGCGCAGGTGGCCGGGGCCTTCCGCGCGCTGCTCGGCCCGGGCGGCCGCTTCGCCGGGACCTTCGAGCACGTCACGTTCGGCATCCTGGACCGCACGGCCGGTCAGACGGTCAGAGCGGCGTTCGTACGGGCGTTCCCGCAGCGCCAGCTCCAGTCGTAGGCTGGCGAGTCCCCCGCAGACGGGGGATGCTGCGGGGGACTCACCCAGCTAGACGGACGAAGGACGGGCGGAGTTCCCGAGTCGGCGAGATTGTTCAGCGGGCTTGGCCGATCCGCATGCCGGGGCGGCGGCGGTGGACGGTCAGCCAGGCGAGGCCGCCTGCACCGGCCGAGCCGCTGCTCGCTCGGTGTCACGGAGACAGCGGAGCGCGTCGGCGTCCATCCCAACCGTGATCGCGACCGACCTGAAACCGTTCGCTCCCGTCGGGCTGGGCATCGGGCGGCCGGCTGCTCGGCGTACGCCCCTGCCTCAACCGCAGGTCGGACCGCGTCCTGGCGGGCGAGGACCTGCTCCGCTCACGGGAGCCGGGTCAGTTCCACCCGTACCGTTCCGCGAGCCGCTGGCGCACCAGGTTGAACCGTCCCCGGTCCAGCGCGCAGGCCTCGCGGCGCATTCCCTCCTCGTGCAGGCGCAGCACCCGGTCCACGTCGACCCATGAGTCACGCCCCGAGCGGTCCCAGGGCCCGCTGCCGATCGCGACCCACTCGCGGTCGCCGTCGTGCCGCTTGCTGGACAGTTGGACGGCGAGCAGGGTGCCGGTGGCCTCGCGGGCGACGACCAGAACGGGGCGGTCCTTGCCGCGGCCGTCGTTCTCCTCGAACGGCACCCACGTCCACACGATCTCGCCGGGGTCCGGGTCGCCGTCATGCGCGGGGGAGTACTCGGTACGCACCGTGCCCACCTGGCGTGGATCGGCCTCGGTGGTGGCGCCGGCGCCGAAGCGGCCGGGAACGTTCTCATCGGTAAACGCAGTCACGCACGCACCTTATGGTCTGTCCCCACAGGGTGCGCGGTCAGGTTCGCTCGGTGGACTCCTCCGCAGCCTGTTCGCGCAGCCGCTCCACCAGGTCCTTGGCCTTCTCCACGCCGGTGTCGATCTGGTCGCCGTACTTGCCGTCCGTGCGGTCGTCGATGACGTCGCCCGCCTTCTCCAGCCGTTCTCCGATGGCCTCACCGTGCGCTTCGGCGATGTCCTCCGCCTTGTCCTTGAGGTTCTTCAGGGACTCGAACACCGGGCGTCCTCCTCAAGTCGCGGCCGTGACCGCGTGACCGGATACAGGGCGATGCTCGCCGGGTGGGACGGCGGCGGACAAGAGGGCGCGTGATGCACACGGGGGCACGAACCGCGAGCACCGGCGGCGCACACGGGCCGGGGGCCCTCGAAACCGAGGACCCCCGGGTGTGCTGTGCGGACCTCCGTGCGCTAACTCTCGTTCTCCACCGGCACCTTCTGCGACGGCGGTGCCGCGATGCCGTTCAGGGACGGGGAAGTGCCGTTCGCGGGCTGGGAGTTCTGGTTCATCGAGGCGAGCAGCTGGCGGGCGAGGCCAAGGCCCGTACCGCCCATGGTGAGTGCCTTGGCGAGCATGTCGGCCATGCCGTCGGCCCCGTTGAGCACCACCATGTTGTCGACGCTGCCGAAGGCGGACGCGCCCGCCTTCACGATCTCCGGCCAGTTTTCGGCCAGTTGCTGGGCGACGACGGCCTCCTGGTTCTCGGCGAGGGCGGCGGCCCGCGCCTTGATGGCCTCCGCCTCGGCGAGACCCTTGGCCTTGGTCGCCTCGGCGTCCGCCAGACCCCTCGCCTGCGCTGCCGCCGCCTCGGCCTCACCGGTGGCCCGCGTGGCGGCCGCCGTGGCGGCACCCCGGGTCTTGGTCGCCTCGGCCTCGGCCCCCGCGGCCGCCTTGACCCGGGTCGCCTCGGCCGCCGCCGCGAGCTCCGTCTCCTTCGCCTTGGCCTGCGCCGCCGAGATCCGCGCGTCACGCTCGGCCTCGGCCAGCGTGCGCTTCTCGTAGGCCTTCGCGTCCGCCGGCTTGCGGACGTCCGCCTGCAGTTGCTGCTCCCGCCGGTGCGCCTCGAGTTCGGCGACCCGTGTCTCCTGGACGACGACCTCCTGCCGTGCGGCCGCGTCCGCCAGCGGACCGGCCTGGCGCGCCTTCGCGGCCGCCTTGTCCCGCTCGGCCTGGTAGCCGGCCTGCAGGATCTCACTGTCCCGGGTCGCCTCCGCCATCCGCGCGAACGACTGCTGCTCGGCCTCGGTGGCCAGCCGGTTCGCCTCCGCCTGCGCGATGCGCGCGTCCCGCTGGACGGCCGCGGCGTGCGGCATCGCCAGGTTCTGGATGTACCCGGTCGGATCCTCGATCTCATGGATCTGCAGGGAGTCGACGATGAGCCCCAGCTTCTCCATCTCCGTGCCGCAGGCGGCGCGGGTCTGCGCGGTGAGCTTCTCCCGGTCGCGGATCATGTCCTCGACCGTCAACCCGCCGACGATGGACCGCAGATGACCGGCGAACACGTTGTGCACCCGCTCCGCCATCAGCTTCTGCTGGTCCAGGAACCGCCGGGACGCGTTGGCGATCGACACGAAGTCGTCGCCCACCTTGAAGATGACCACGCCCCGCACCTTGAGCGGAATGCCCTGGTGGGTCACGCAGTCCACGTGCAGTTCGGTCTCGTTCAGATCCAGCGAGAGCTTGCGCACCGCCTGCACCCCCGGCAGCACCAAGGTGCCCCGCCCGGTGACGATGCGGAATCCCATGCCCTCCTCCAAGCCCTCGGTACGGTGCTTGGAGCCGGAGATGACCAGCGCCTCGTTGGGTTCCGCGACACGCCACATCGCCTTGAACAGACCGACCAGAACGAGAATGGCGGCGACCACCACTCCCGCAACGACGTCCCGCGCGGCGCCGGGGTGAAGACGCCTGCGAATCCTTGTCGTTTTCTTGACGCATGCCCCCTTGAAGAGGCTCTCACCTGCGCGGAAGCGGGCTCACGTGTGGTCAGGGAGCCGGGTGAGGGGGCGGCTCAGACGTCGTACGCCTCGGTCACGTAGACCGTCCGCGGCGGCAGGTACTCCACCACCATCACCACCGTGCCCCGCTCGATCCGCGCCGTCCCGGTGGCCGGATACGCGAGGAAGTGCTCGGCCCCGCCGCGCACCCGTACGATCACCTCGCCGACGAGCCCGGGCCCGACCGTGCCGGTGACCCGCCCCATGAGCCCGACCATCGACGCATCGTCCATGGTCACAGGGTACGGGCCCGCCCCGCCTACGCCGCCGGTGAATCGGTGACGACCTGCGGCGGCCACGCCTCGTACCAGCGCAACTCGGCCTCCGCCTGCGCCGCGAGGGAGATCAACAGCGGCTCGCTGCCCGCGGGGCCCAGGAGTTGGGCGCCGACGGGCAGTCCGTCGACGAACCCGGCCGGGACGTTGACGCCGGGCCAGCCCAGTACGTTCCACGGCCAGGCGTAGGGGCAGGCGGCGATCATCGCGCGGTCGGTGGCGAACCCGCTCAGCGGCAGCATCGCGCCGATGCGCGGCGGGGGAGCGGCCGTGGTGGGCGCGAGGACGACGTCGTACGAGCGGAAGAACGCGCCGATACGACGGTGCAGTACCGCCTCCTGCTGCCGCGCCACCCGCAGCGGTGCCCCGCCGAGCAGCCGCCCCAGCCGCGCGGCGTCGCGGGTGCGCCGGTCGAGGAGGGTGGGGAAGGGGGCCTCGCGGACGCGTTCGGCGAGGCCGACGGTCGCGCGGGGGATGAAGGTCAGCCCGATCTGGCCGTACGGCGGGTCGGCCTCTTCCACCAGGTGCCCCAAGGAGCCGAGTTTTTCGGCGAGTTGGACGACGCGTCGGCGCACCTCCGGCTGCAGGCGGGCCGGCAGCGCGGTGAACGGCGGCTTGAGGGCGAGTGCGATGCGCAGCCGGCCGGGATCGCGGCCGACCGCCTCGGAGGCGTCGATGCGGGCCGGGCGGTGGGGGTCGAGGTCGTGGTTGCCGCTCGCCGCGTCGAGCAGCAGGGCCGCGTCGGCGACGGTACGGGCGAGGGTGCCGTTGACGGTGATGCCCTGGAAGGACTCGCCGCGGGGCCAGGTGGAGATGCGGCCACGCTGGGGCTTGATGCCGATCAGATGGGTCCAGGAGGCGGGGATGCGGACGGATCCGGCGCCGTCGGAGCCCAGTGCGGCGGGCACGAGCCCGGCGGCGACGGCGGCGGCCGAACCTCCGGAGGAGCCGCCCGGGGTGTGCTCCGGATTCCACGGGTTGCGGGTCGCGCCGAACGCGGGGCCCTCGGTGAAGGGCCACTGCCCGAACTCGCAGGTGTTGGTCTTGCCGACGACGACGGCCCCGGCGGCCCTCAACCGCCGTACCGCCTCCCCGTCCTGGGCCACCGGCGGGAAGTTCCCCTCGCACCCGAACGCGGTCGGCTCGCCGGCCACATCCATGTCGTCCTTGACGGCGACGGGCACGCCGAGCAGCGGTTTGCGGACGCCGGCGGCCAACTCCCGGTCCGCGGCGTCCGCTTCGGCGAGGGCGGCCTCGCCGCGTACGACCCGAAAGGCGTTGAGGGAGGACTGCGTCGCGTCGATCCGTGCCAGCGCCTGCTCGACGAGCGCACGGGAGGTCACCTCACCGGCGGCCAGCGCCCGCGCGGACTCCGCCAGTCCTGCGGCACGGTCGAGCGTCATGGGGCCACCTCCGGGAACGTCTGTCTACCGAACGGTAACGTCCGCGCACCCGCAGCGGTACGGAATCTCGAACATCCCTCCGCCGCAAGGGACTTGAGCGGCCAGTTGCCGTCCCCTTGCCTCACCCTTACCTTCTGACCGACCGGCCCCTCCTGGGCGCGATGACAGCTCGTTCCTGCCGGTGACGGCCTGGGGCTGAGTCGAACCGGTCCGCCGCAGCGGGGCAGGTCAGGGGATCAGGGGCGTGTCAGGGAGGTAGTCGTCGGCGCGTTCGCCCGTGACGAGGTAGACCACGCGGCGGGCGATGGAGACGGCGTGGTCGGCGAAGCGTTCGTAGTAGCGGCCGACCAGGGTGACGTCGACGGCCGTCTCGACGCCGTGGT